>JAXIPA010000256.1:0-4505 GCA_045403145.1 Nitrospirota bacterium
ATTACCCTGAACGCCATTGCATGCTCGATCATATGATGGTCATCATGAATTTAACTATTGGAGGCTCAAATGAATAATGAAAATGCTGTCGTCCTCGTGGGGAACTCTTGGAAGAACGTGCCGACGCAAACCATCTCAGCGATTGATAATCTCATACCGCGACTGGGATCTCGGGTTCATTCAGGCGCACTCATCTTCCGGTATTATTGACAATTACAGGCTGATCAAGCCGCCTTTATTTTTTAGGCTGGAATTTTGAGGCTATTACATGTTATAATTGACTCACTGAATGAGGCAATTAATCATGAAAACTACTCACTACATCTGGCAATCAGCGCACTGGCCAGCACTTTCCTGGGACAATTCCAAACTCGTCAGCACCTTGAGCGAATGCCGGCTCAAGCAGGGAATGTTTCTCGCCAAAATTTCGTCCCTGGGAATGCCCTATGAACAACAGGCCCATACCGGTATTCTCTTTGAAGAGGCCATGACCACGTCGGCCATTGAAGGGGAAAAACTGGACCCTGCATCCGTACGCTCCTCCATCGCGCGCAAGCTGGGACTTCCTTCCGCCGGCCTGCCGGTAGACCGTTACACGGACGGACTCATCGACGTCCTCCTGGATGCTTCCCGGAACCATTCCGGGCCGCTCACGAAAAAAAGGCTTTTCGGCTGGCATGCCGCCCTCTTCCCGACCGGTTATTCAGGGCTCCATAAAATAAGAGTCGGCAAGTGGCGGGGACCCGAACCCATGCGGGTGGTGTCCGGCAGGACGGGAAAGGAAATCATTCACTACGAGGCAATGCTCTATGACCGGGTGGATGATGAGATGAAACGCTTTTTCCGTTGGTGGCAGGAGAGCCTGGGCAATATGGACGGGATCATCCGGGCGGCGGTGGCGCATTTCTGGTTCATCACCATCCACCCCTTCGATGACGGCAACGGCCGCCTCGCCAGGGCGCTCACCGACATGGCCCTGGCCCAGGATGACCGGCAGCCGCAGCGATATTACAGTCTGTCATCGCAAATCAATGCCGACAGGGAGTCGTACTATGCAGTGCTGGAGCAATCGCAGAAAGGCGGGGTTGACATTACGGCATGGCTTCTCTGGTTTCTCGCATGCTTTTCCCGCGGGATCGAGACCTCGGAACGACTGATGTCGCTTGTCCTCGGCAAGGCGGCGTTCTGGTATCGCCATGCCCAGACGGAACTGAGCAGCCGGCAGCAAAAAGTCATCAACAAGCTGCTCGATGCGGGAAAAGGCGGTTTCGAGGGAGGTTTGACAAACCGTAAATACGCCGCAATGACCGGGGTCAGCCGCGCCACGGCAACACGCGAATTGCAGTATCTGCAGGGCGTCGGCGTCCTCAGGCGCAATCCCGGCAAAGGAAGAAGCGTTAGTTATGATCTGGCGTGGTAGCGATTGCGCCTCACCCTTTGAAGCCACTGTGAGACTTCCCCCTCAGCTCCACCAAGTAAATACAAAAAGGTTGGCTAATTAGCCAACCTTTTTTATTTCAGCTGAGAGGGGGCGACGTACGGCAAGGCTTCGGGGCTTTCAGCCCCGAAGCCTGCCGGACTGGTCTTTACGTGCATCAAACGGCCTGGACCGTTTTTGCGACTGCATCAGTTATTATTATTGAAGGGAGTTCGCGCCAAATACTAAATTAAAAGAGGCCACGTCCCCGTCAACGATCTGCTGATCCTGGGCAACGGTAAGGCCATTCAACACCGCGGTAATGTCGAATTTCTGCCCTCCAACATTCCGTACTAACTGAACAGTGACGATCCCGTCGGTAGGGCTCGGATTGACAAGGCTCAACGCGTTGGGGGCGCCTCCGAACACGGGGAACACCAGCTTGTCCCCTGGTCCGAACCCGGAGATGTTGTACACGATGATGGCGCCGTCAACGGCAGCAAAGGTAAAGGTCGCGTCTGCCCCCACAGCGGAGGTCGTATCCGTTCCCGATGCGGAGACGGCAACGCTCACTGGGGGGACGAGAAGAGTAATAGTCACGGTTGCCGGCGTCCCAAAAACTGCGGAGACATTGCCGTTCGCGTCCTTGGCCCAGGGGAAGAAGGTCTGGCTGCCCGCTGCGGCAGCGGTAACGGTAGCCGGGGCTGTGGGCGTCCATCCGGCGTCTGTGGCAGCCGGCGGCGTTGCCGACTGGGTTATCATGTATCCGGTCACCGCCACGTTGTCCGTTGCAGTGAACGCGCTGATGCTCACAGACAGGCTCGCTGCGGAGGGCGGCATGGTGAATGCCGTGACTGCCGGCGTCGTGGTGTCCAGCGTGATGTTCACGGTTACCGGAATCCTGACTGCAGAGACATTGCCGGTGCCGTCCTTGGCCCAAGGGAAGAAGGTCTGGCTGCCCGCTGCTGCGGCAGCGGTAACCGTAGCTGGGGCGGTGGCCGTCCATCCGGCGGCTGTGGCAGCCGGTGGCGTCGCCGACTGGGTGACCATGAAGCCGGTGACCCCCGTGTCATCCGTTGCCGTGAACGAGTTGACGCTCACGGACAAGCTGGTGGCGGTCGCCGGCAGGGTAAATGCCGTTATGGTCGGGGGCGTGGTGTCGGTTGTTCCGCCACCGCCGCTACCGCCGCCGCAAGCTTGCAGCGTTCCGGCAAGAGCTACCAAGACAATTACATAACTCCACGCTTTTCTACTCATATCTGCCTCCCTTTTGTCCACGTAAATTTCTCATTACTCGGTATATAACCATCGCAGGTAGCAAACTGATACCTGGTTTTCATCCCTTTTGAGCTTTAATCGCCACCCCAGGTTGAATTCCCCGCTATATGCAATGTAAAACGATTTGATAATTTCCAATACCCAGCAGATTTCCGAGGCGCAGTTTATTGAGGCTTTTTCGATTCGATATTCCACTGGATAGAGTTATCAAGCAATACTGATGCCAGACTTAGGTATTCAAAGTGCATTAAAATATATAGGTATTTTTACCTATAACTGAAAATCGCATGTCTTGTATTCTTTTTTGAGTGGTCTGTTTTGCACTTGTAGTCTTTTTTGAGTGGTCTGTTTTGCAGTGGAACATTCATTTATGTGGCTGGTGCCATGTGTCTGGGTTATGTTAAGGGGCTAGCGAGTTCACGGCAAAGACCTCCGGCAGGCCGTCGACCGTCCGGATGCCTTGGGGATCGAGATACCGATACCGTCAGCAGAGCCTGTAATGAAAATCCTTGCCATGAAGTTTTCCCCGATCGACCGTTACAAACGTTGAGTGGTGACGATTTAACGATAGCACGGAGAAAATGGAAGGTCAAAGAGAGGAGAGCAAACAGCAAGTCTGCCCCAAGAAAATGAAAACAACATCTTGTCATATTGTTGCGCATATTGTAATATATGCCCACACTTACATCTTCTGCCCGCGGCCAATAAGGAGGATTCAAATGGAATCAAAGAAGTTTATATTCGTGCTGTCCCACGCAACGTCAAATCCCATGGAAGTCATCGTCATGCTGAAAATCATATCCAATATGAAGGCATTTGACGACGACGCAGAAATTGCGGTTTTCCTTGTGGGTGAAGGCGTCCAGCTGGCAAAAAAAGGAATGGGGAAAACCATAACAATGGAACTGGAAGGCAATCAGGTCAATGTCGGCGATCTGCTGGACATGATGCCCGAGTTCAATGTGAAGTTTTACGTCTGCCACGCCTTCATGCCGCTCTTTAGCGTCGCCAAGGAAGAGCTTATCGAAGGCGCGGAGATGAAAGGAAGTTCCTACCTCGGCGAGCTGCTCCTGGCCGGCTACACCCCCTTTCCGATGGCCATGTAGAATTATCTTTATCCATCAGCCCTTCAATATACAGAGGTCCACCCTCTCCTGCCCTCCTCTCCCCTCGAGGGAGAGGATAAGAGGTGAGGGGCGGTCTCGAAATGGAAGGACCGGATGAGGGTGGGTCACATAAAGGCCGGAAAAACATTTCGGCCTTTTCTTTTTTGTACTCTTTCTCGGCTGCGACTTCTTCGGCTCTTCTGACTTTTATGTGGGTGGAATAAGCGTCGATATGACTTATGTTGCCGTATTATCTCTCCCTTGTCACATTTCTTGCTTGCCCAAGAAATGTGACCGAAAGAAGGGCACCCGGCGAAAATCCTTTACGGCATGCTCGGTTAAACAAACCCCGCATATCCCCGGATCTTACTTCATCCTTCTTAATTCTCTTCTTCCGGATACTGTGCGAGTTCCATAAGGATTCCATCGGGGCCATGGAAATAAACGAGGCGCTTTCCTGTTTTTTCCCAGGTCCGAATCGGGCTTAAGAACTCAATGCCGAACTCCTTGAGTCGTTCAACCGTATGTTCAATGTCTTTAACGGAAAAAGCGAGATGACGGAAACCGATACGACCCGGAGAACCGCAATCGGGATCGGGCAGGGGTTTGGGATTGCTGAAGTGCAGGAGTTCGGGAGAAACTTTTGGGACATCCTATAGTCCCCCTGTCAAGTGCAAGTTGCTTCCGCTGATGTTCCAACACGA
>JAXIPA010000080.1:0-5817 GCA_045403145.1 Nitrospirota bacterium
CCGGCATTCCGGCTCTTGTCTGGTTCAACCCCTGTCGATCGCCACTTCATAATCCCGCTCTTCCCATTTTCCGCTCACCAGCCAGTAGAAGGTGAACCGGATCGGCGCTTCCTGGGACTCGGGTATCGGGATATCGACGAACCCGATGCCGAGGGCCGTAGGGGACGAGAGCGTGCTCTCCGCTGTCCGCCATTCGTCCCGGGTCCACTGAAGCTCGAAGGAGGCAGTCGCCTGCACGCGGAGAATATAACCCGTTTTTACCGTGCGCGGCTGCCGGTTCGGCTTCCATATTTCAAGCAGCTTATACCGCTTTTCTTCATCGAGATACCGGTCGGCGACCGCAGGGATCCGGTCGAACACCTGCCCGTCGGAAACGGACCGCAGTAGCTTGATATATTCGGCATGGGCCCACATGAGGGGCATGGCCGCTCCGGTGGGCCGGCCCAGATACATGTGAATGCGGGGCCGGTCAGGTTCGTCCCAGACCTGCTCGGGCAGAAGTCCCGTGGAGGAAGCGAAACCTTCCATCGCCCGGAGGTACGGGGCCGCACTCCGTCCGGCTGCCAGTTCGTAGTGTCCCCGCTCTCCGGTCAGGAGCGGCCAGGCGCGTCCCCTGCCCCAGCCGAGGTAGGGTCCCCCGTCCTCGCGCTGACCGTAGCCGTCATGGTTATAGCGGTGCCAGCAGGGTCCGAAAGGGGTCTCCACTTTTAGCACAGCATCGACGACACGCAGCGAATCAACGATGACGGGATCGTCCCACTTCCGGATACCGTAGCGGACCAGTTCGAGAAACCCGGCGTCCACGATTTCCCGGGCAGGGTATTCCGTTCCGACGCCGGGCGGCTGGTTATGGAGGGCAAGGACGCCGTGGTTGGGGTCTTCGTCGGGCTGATAGTCCTGGACCCCGACGGGATGAATGCGGATAAAATGCTCCCGGATCCCCGGAAACAGCGTGCCTTGCGTGGTTGCGGTCCACACCTCGATATGGCATTCCAGAAAATCGGCGTATTCTTCGAGATACACGGCGGTGGCCTCATCCCCCCGGTCGCGGGCAAAGCCTGCCGCGCAGATCAGAGCGGCGATGTTCGCGGCAAGCGTGGACGGCGAATAGCCGCTCGCTTCCTCCCAGCGCTCCTGCTGGGTCGCCGGGCCGTGGTGGATGAGATATTTCGCCGCGCGGATGACCATGTGATAGGGGTCGAACTCCGCGAGGGCGTTTTCCCGGTGCAGGCGCCAGGCCAGAAGGATCGGGAAGGAGACCTCGTCCAGTTGGATGCCGCGCCAGTAGGATTCCCCGTTGATCCAGAAGTTCTGGGAAAAGCCGCCGTCGTCGTGCTGGGTGGCTGCGAGATAGATGAGCGCCCGAAGCGGCGTCTCCTTGTTTCCCGCGGCCAGG
Organism: Nitrospirota bacterium; assembly: GCA_045403145.1. Lineage (GTDB taxonomy): Bacteria > Nitrospirota > UBA9217 > UBA9217 > UBA9217 > JAJYKN01. The sequence goes on from JAXIPA010000080.1 coordinate 1,397, forward strand.
AGGGCCATTGCCGTGTTGACCATGTCCCGCGTCCAGACGAGGTGATACCCCCCGGTGTCCTCGTCGCCTTTCGACTCTCCCCAGGGGATGGAGAGCGACGCGATGAACGCGCCGGGATAGGTTTTGTCTTCATGAGAGAGGAGAAGGCTTAAACTGCTGTGGTACAGCTTTCCTCCGTCGGCGTCCACTTCCCGTACGGGATAAATCTTCCTGCACGCGCGGTTCCATTGTTCCACATACCGGCGGTGATGCTCATCAAAGGGAAATCCAAGCGCCTGAAACAGCGTGGCGATGGCGTTGTGCCGGCTGTCGCCGAAGGCCATGGCGAGGGTGAATTCCCGGCCGTTTCGGGGCAACAGCTCGCCGGTGAGCGCAATGTTGCCGTCAAGGGCCTGGTCGAACTCCCAGTCGAAGCGAAAGTTTTTGGCCAGGTCGGACCAGCCATCCGACGCCCCGACATACCCGCAGGAAAGACGGGTAAAGGGGATTGACGCGGCGAGCGCTAGCCAGACGCCTCCCTTTTCGGCGGCCAGGATCTCCCGGCCGGAGACCTGGAGAACGTAGCCGTTGTTGCCCTGCCCCCCGACCTGCAGGTGGGGCGCGCAGAGGGCATAGAAGCGGAGGCGCGAAATGAAAGCTTCGTCGCCGTCTATCCGCGTGTGCTGGAGCAGACAGGGAAGGTGCGGCGCGGCGATCACTTCCTTGGTGATCCGGTACCGTCCCTGAGGATCATGGTTCGTGATCTGATAAGCGAGCGCGTGATGCGAGACGCGGCGGGTCTCGGTCCGCAGATGACGCTTCTCCTCATGGAAAAAACTCTCTCCGTCCGATACGAGATACTGGAGATCACGGATCTGGGGCCGGTCGATTGTCGGATAATACACCTCGGTGACCACGCCGTTCCACAACGTGAACCAGATACGGCTCGTAGCGGAATAAGCCGTCCCGACGCCGTCTTTGTTCCCCTGCGTCCAGCGGGGCTCGATGCCGGGTTTTCCGAATGCTTCGCGCAATCCTCGAATGATCGCCATGGTTACGTCTCCGCGGGACAGGTTAAGGGACGCGATGAGGGTGATGCGCCATTCAAGTCCGCCGCATAAAGAGCTGCGCCGAACAGCGCTGCGCGGTCGTTCATGATGACCTTCACGGGAACGCGGGCGACTATGGGGGAAAGACGGCCTTTGTCCCTGAAGGCCCTCATGAACGTACCCTCCTTCAGTTTCCAGATGATCTTCGGTGCGATACCGCCGCCGATATATACGCCCGCCGAGGCCATGACCTGGAGCGCCAGGTTCCCCGCTGCCGAGCCGTAAATGGACGTAAACATTTCAAGCACAGCCTGGCAGAGCCTGCTTTTCCCGAGGCGGGCCGCTTCGGTTATCACCACGGCGGGGTCTTCCTGTTCCAATTGCATGCCGAGCCAGCGAGGCTCTTTCCCGAAAGCGGAGGTATCCTTCAAAAACTGGTATATATTGAAAAGCCCCGGACCTGACAGGATTCGTTCGTAGCTCACATGGCCGAAGCGTTCGAACAGATACCGGAGCAGGCCCAGTTCCAGGCGGTCCTTCGGCCCGAACTCGGCATGGCCTCCCTCGGACGGACACGGAACATGCCGTTTTCCGTCCCAGAATAAAATGGCTTCGCCGAGACCGGTCCCGGCGGATAAAAGCGCGCTGTTCCCGGCCGCTTTCCCGCCTCTGTTCAGAACAGCGAAATCATTTTTTCCCATGGCGCTGATGCCGCGGGCGTTCGCCACAAGGTCGTTGACAACGGAAACATCCGGGATGGACAGGAAGCGTCTGAGCGCCGGCTCCGATATCTTCCAGGGAAGGTTGGTCGCAATGGCGGTACCGTTGACTACCGGGCCGGCCACGCCGAAACAGGCCGCCTGAATGTGCCCGGAATCTACAGGAAATGCTTCGACGACCCTTTCGAGGCCGCTGTAGGCCGCGCTGGGAAATTCCCGCTCCTGAAGAAGCCGCATGCCGTTTTTCGATAGCCGAAACACTCCGAGCCGCGTTTTTGTGCCGCCGACGTCTCCTGCAAGAACAAGGGCTGGTCGTGAGGCCTTCTTCATCATACCTCGAAAGAGAATGAATTTGTCAGGTTGAAACCAAAGAGAACGGCAGATAAATCGACACCAGGCCTATGGTGCAAGGCTGAGCAGGCGACCGCCTGCTACGTCGTCGCGCCCACTCACGTGGAACCCTGCCCCGCTGTACAGCCGTAACAGTGATCGTCTACCGCGATTGCCCTGTGAGACAGGGCCGCATAATCGAACCCGGAAATGTGACGCGGCGCATCGGGTGCGGTCGAAAGTCCGAGCGCCTGGTTGAAGTCGCAGTCATACAGGTTCCCGTTCCATCCCACATTCACGAGATGTCTGCACATGATCCCGTCGAGATTGGCCGGATTGAAGGCGCTTGAAAGCTTGCCCAGGTATTTATCGAGATTTCCCGTCCTGCCGAGAAATTCCTTGAATCTGCCGACCGGCATGTTGGTGAAGGTATAGAGACGGGTGAAGGATATACCGAAACGGTTCTTGAGCTCACGCTTGTATTCGGCCTCAAGCGCGCACTGGGCCGGCGCGAGGAACATACCCTGGGGATTATAGACGAGGCAAAGCGAAAGGCCTGAGGGACCGTCGCCGTAGCCGAGACTGTTCAGCTTCCGGAGGACTTCGACGCTTTTCCTGAACGCGCCTCCGCCCCTCACGCGGTCCACGCCGTCTTCCAGATAGTAGGGCAGCGACGCGATCAGCTCCACGTTCCGGCGCCGGTAGAATTCCGCGAGATCACCCATTCCCTCTTCGGAGAAGATGGTCAGATTGGTGCGCACGATAACGCGGCGGCCGGCTTTGTTCGCCTCGGTGACGAGCATGCGGAAGTTCGGATTCAACTCCGGCGCGCCGCCGGTTATGTCCAGGGCGTCAATGGGATTATCCAGAAAGACACGTAAGACGCGCCCGGCGGTCTCCGCATCCATGGCCTCCGTGCGCGCCGGTCCTCCGGACACGTGGCAGTGCTTGCACGTCATATTGCAGCGGTAGCCGAGATTGACCTGGAGAATTTTGATATCCAGCGCCCGAAGCGGTTCAGCATTGACGGCCCGGAGTTCCTGTTCAAACTTCATCGTGGTCATGCGATCAGAGTTCCCTCGCTGTTCTTATGCTGCGGAAGGTTCCACACCCGTTGGAAATAATGCTACAGCGATGTCCGGTCCACGGCGTTGTGTGCCTGAATGGTATGGATAAGCGATGCCCCGCCGCGTATAGCCGAGGCCGCGTGAACGGCCTCCGTAATATGCTCCAGGCTCATTCCCTCTTCGAGACAGGCCTTCGTGTAGGCGTCAATGCAGTACGGACACTGGACCGTATGGGCGACCGCCACTCCAATGAGGACTTTTTCCCTCTTTGACAGTACGCCCGGCTCCAGGGCGGCGTTGTACCACTCCAGAAATTTCTTAAAGAGCGCGGGATTGTGCCTCCCAACCTCTCCAAAACGGTCCAGGTCTTCTGCCTTGTAGTAATCAGTCATTCGTATCTCCTCTTCCTGAGCATGGGGTTCATCATGGAATTGATTATATCACAGGGGCGTCGCTCTGTGCTTTTCACGGTAGGAAAGAGGAAGCTCAAACCGTATATTTCTCCCGAACTTTATTCTTTACTTTTTTCGGAATTCATCTATAATTTTCCGCAATCATGGCACACGCGCTTCCTGGAACTTTCCTCAAACGTGGCGGAAACGGCGGGTCGATCAAACCGGGCGGGGGCGGCAATGGTTCAAAATAAAATAGTGATTCAGCGTGTGGACGGCAGCGTAGTAAAGGGGACCACCTCCGACTTCATGCCCAACAAGGAGGTTTTTCACCTCGTGCCGGCTGATGCACCGCCGGATGGAAAACCGCTGTCCGTTATTATCAAGGATCTAAAGGCGGTGTTCTTTGTGAAAGATTTTATGGGAGACCGCCACTACCGGGATAACAAAGAGTTTGACGCGGCGAAGCCTGCTCCCGGGAAGAAGATCAGAGTGGTCTTTCGTGACGGAGAAATATTGATCGGCACGACACAGGGCTACCAGCCAGGACGTCCCGGGTTCTTTGTCGTGCCGGCTGACCCGAAGTCCAATAACGACCGCTGCTACGTGGTTTCTTCAGCTACCCGTGAAGTTTCATTCATCTGAATGTTGCAGCCAAACCTCTGATCCCGACGCGTCACTCCCGACCGCGTAATGATCCCACGCCAGCCCACCCTGCCCCTGGTAAACGTAAAAGGAAAAAATAAAACCGCTGTCTCCGGACGGAAACAGCGGTCGATATGATTGCTCGGAAAAAACCGCTTTAGCAACTGCAGGAAGATCCGCAGGAACTGGGCTGCATGCCGGTGAGCACGAAACCCTGGCTTTCCTGGAAATCAATGCTCG
>JAXIPA010000177.1:0-62935 GCA_045403145.1 Nitrospirota bacterium
GGCACCGCCTCCTGCATGAAACGTCCGCGCTTTTGGACGAGGACGACGGCGTCCGCTAACGCGAATCCGCCCGCGGCGGTGATCGCCGTATATTCACCGAGACTGTGGCCCGCTGCGGCCGCCGCGGACAAACCCCGGCGCTCAAGGGGCCTGAGAATCGCGATGCTCGCAGCGAGGATCGCGGGCTGCGTGTTTTCGGTGAGGTTCAGCTTTTCAACGGGGCCCTGCATGCAGAGTTCGGCGAGGTCATAGCCGAGCGCGGAGCCTGCGATGTCGAAGACCTCTCGTGACTCCGGGAACTGCTCGATGAATTCCTTGGCCATGCCCGCGTACTGGGAGCCCTGGCCGGGGAAGAGGAATGCGATTTTCATGCTGTGTCCAGTTTGTGCTCTTGATAAAGGCGAATTAAAATTGCGGAGTGCAAAATGCAAATTTTAAAATGAGAAGAACCTTTTTGCATTTTTCACTTTGCCTTTTGCATTGCCGCGCCAGGTGCGCGGTTACCCCCGCATTTCCCGGATCTTCTTGATCATGATAGGGAGAACTTCATGGACGTCGCCGACAATGCCGTAGGTCGCGACGTTGAAGATGGGCGCATCGGGGTCCTTGTTGATGGCGACGATCACGTCCGACGACTGCATTCCGGCTACATGCTGGATCGCGCCGGAGATGCCGCAGGCGATGTAGAGCTTGGGACAGACGGTCTTGCCCGTCTGTCCGACCTGGTGCGGATAGGGGACCCATCCTTCGTCAACCGCTCCCCGGGTCGCGGCGACCGCCCCTCCGAGCGCTTTTGCCAGTTCCGCGACCAGTTGGAAGTTCTTTGCGCTGCCGAGACCACGGCCGCCGGCGACAATGATGTCGGCTTCGCATATGTTCACGGTTTCGCCCAGTTCCTCGATGGTCTTGATGACCTTCGTGCGGAGCTCGCCGGATTGCGTGTACGTTATGTCGATGATGTCTCCGGTCCGGGAATCGTCGCGCGGCGCCGGTTTCATGACCTTGTGCCGGACCGTGGCCATCTGGGGACGGTGGTTCGGCGTTACGATGGTGGCCATGATGTTGCCTCCGAAGGCCGGCCGGGTCTGGTGCAGATGGCCGGTCCCGGCATCGATGTCGAGGACCGTGCAATCGGCGGTCAGGCCGGTGGAGAGCGCTGAGGCGACCTTGGGGAAGAAGGAGCGGCCGATGGCCGTGGCGCCGGCCAGGATGATTTCCGGTTTGTGCTTTCCGGCGAGCGTGGTCAGGATCGCCGCATAGGAATCGTCGTTGAAATCCTTGAGCGCCGGATCGTCGGCTACGTATACGATGTCCGCTCCGTAAGCGATGAGCTCATTGGCCTTGGCCTTGATGCCGGAGCCGATAAACACGGCGGAGAGCTTCGTTTTTCGCTTGTCGGCAAGCTTTCTGCCTTCTCCCAGGAGCTCAAGGGCCACGCTTGCAACGTCTCCCTTATGCTGTTCGGCATAGACCCATACGCCCTTGTATGCGGACAGGTCGGCGGAGGGGGCGGCGGCCTCTTCCAGTTTCTCTATGGCCTTGAACTCGCAGACCTCGACGCAGGCGCCGCACATGGTGCAGGCCTCGGTGATGAAGGCCTTGCCCTCGCGCATTTCGATGGCGCCGAAGGGGCATGCCGTTACGCAGGTCTCGCAGCATGAACACTTATCCGATATGACTCGAACGCTCACAGTGAACTCCTTGAATATCAGAAGCCAGGAGCCAGCAGCCAGAAGGAAAAGGGATAAATATCCATTCTGACTCCTGGCTCCTGCAGTTATATCAGCGACTGTTTTTTCAGCTTCCGGACTACCGTTGTAATCTGCTCCTCCATGCTGCCGGTCAGGATCTCTCTCTGGCCGCGGGGGGCAGGTGGAAATATCTTCACGACCTTCGTGGGTGAACCCTTGAGTCCGCATTTGCTCTCGTCGGCGCCGATATCTTTGGCGTTCCAACTCGTCACGTTAAGGTTCTTGGCTTTCATCTTGCCTTTGAGCGAGGGCAGTCTCGGCTCGTTGATCTCCTTTACCACGGTGATGAGCGCGGGAAGGGAGGTTTCGACGACGTCATAGCCGTCGTCCATGAGGCGTTCAGCCACCATCTTCTTTCCCTGGACCTGCTCGATCTTCCTTATATATGCGACAAAAGGAACTCCGAGCATGTCGGCGGTCTCGGGCCCGACCTGGGCCGTGTCCCCGTCGATAGCCTGCTTGCCGGCGATGATGAGGTCGTAATCGCCGATCTTCTTAATGCCCTGCGAGATGGCGTACGATGTGGCCCAGGTGTCGGCCCCGGCAAAGGACCGGTCGGACAGGAGCACGACGTCGTCTACGCCCAGGGAAACGGCTTCCTTGAGCGCTTCGGCGGCCTGGGGAGGTCCCATGGTAACAGCCGTCACCCTGCCGCCGTGTTTTTCACGGAGGCGAAGCGCTTCTTCGATGGCGTACCTGTCAAAGGGGTTGATGATGCTCGGAACCCCGTCGCGGATGAGCGTATTGGTCTCGCGGTTGATCCTGACTTCCGATGTGTCCGGGACCTGTTTGATGAGGACGATGATGTTCATGCGATTTTCTCCGAAAAAAACGGTTTAACCACAGATGAACACGGTAAAATATAAAATCTGAAATTCTTTACCGTGTTAATCTGTGTTTATCCGTGGTTTCGAAAATTACTTTGCCCTCGTCGCTTCCCTGATCATGTCGAGGGCGATGACGTTGCGCTGGATCTGGTTGGTGCCTTCGAAAATCTGAAGGATCTTGGCATCCCGCATCATCTTCTCGACGGGGTATTCCTTCATATATCCCGAGCCGCCCATGACCTGAACCGCGTCAGTGGTCACCTTCATGGCCACGTCGGTAGCGAAGAGTTTTGCCATGGCGGAACCGCGGGACACGTCTTTGGCCCCTGAGTCGATAAACCGCGCGACGGAGTACACAAGGGAGCGGGCTGCTTCGGTCATGGTCTGCATGTCGGCGAGCATGTGCTGGACGGCCTGAAACGACGTTACGGGCTGGCCGAACTGCACCCGCTGTTTGGCGAATTTGACAGCCTCGTCGATGGCCCCCTGCGCAAGCCCGACGCCCTGGGCGCCCACGCCGGTGCGGGAGCTGTCGAGGGTCTTCATGGCGACGATGAAACCCATGCCTTCCTTTGCGATCAGGTTTTCCTTCGGAATGCGGCAGTTGTTGAAAATGAGCTCCGTCGTCGATGACGCGCGGATGCCCATCTTGTTCTCTTTTTTGCCGAAGGTGAAGCCGGGCGCGCCTTTTTCCACGATGAAGGCCGATGCGCCGCGGGGGCCCTTTGTTTTGTCGGTGATGGCAATGACGGTATAGACGTCGGCCTCACCGCCGTTCGTGATCCACTGCTTGGTGCCGTTCAGCACGTATTCATTGCCGTCGAGCCTGGCCGTGGTCTGCACCCCGCTGGCGTCGCTGCCGGCGTTGGCCTCGGTGAGGCCGAAGGCCACGAGTTTCTTTCCCAACGCGATATCGGGGAGATACTTCTTCTTCTGAGCCTCGGAGCCGTTCAGCAGGATGGGGAAGGTGCCGAGCGCGTTTGCCGCATAGCTCGTTGAGACCCCGACGCACGCCTTGGACAGCTCTTCGACGGTGATGCAGAGTTCCAGGCTCTTTTTCCCGAGGCCGCCGTATTCTTCAGGGATGAAGATTCCGAAAAGATCCGCCTGGGCAATGGCCTTCATGATCTCCGTGGGAAATTTATTATGTTCGTCGAGTTCGGCGCGAACGGGAACGATCTTCTCCTGGGCGATCTGCCGGGCAAGGTCGCGTATCATGATCTGTTCTTCTGTCAGCAAATAATCCATTGAAACCCCCTAAATAATTTCAAAGTTCAAATTGTAAATTGCAAAATGGATGACTTATTGATCAGCTTAACCAAATTTGCACTTTGCATTTTGCAATATGCAATGCCTTCCCGCGCTCACCACCGCACCAAAGCAGACGCCCAGGTAAGGCCTCCGCCGAACGCCTCGAACAGAAGCAGGTGGTTTTCCCTGATCCTGCCGTCGCGTACCGCTTCGTCAAGGGCCATGGGAATGGAGGCAGCCGAGGTGTTGCCGTATTTGGGCAGCGTGAGCACGACTTTTTCCATGGGCATGTTAAGGCGCTGCGCCATGGCCTGGATGATCCTCAGGTTCGCCTGGTGAGGCACGAGAAAATCGATCTCTTCCGCCCTGACTTTGTTATGCTTCAGGGTCTCCTGCACCGCGCCCTCGAGCGCCCGCACGGCCGCTTTGAACGTTTCATTGCCCTTCATCCTGATGAAGTGCATTCGCCTGCGGATGGTATCGTGGGACGCCGGGTGCTGGGCGCCGCCGGCGGGAACATGGATCAAGTCTCCCAGCGAGCCGTCGGAATGCAGGTGGGTCGAAAGGATCCCGCGTTTGCCCGCGTAACGCTGAAGGACCACCGCGCCCGCGCCGTCTCCAAAGAGGATGCAGGTCGTACGGTCCTCCCAGTCCGTGAAGCGCGAGAGGATCTCGGCGCCGACCAGCAGGATGTTTTTGTACATGCCGGACCTGATGAAAGCGTCCGCCACGGACATCCCGTAGATGAACCCGGAGCATGCGGCTGCGATATCGAAGGCGGCCGCTTTTTTGGCGCCGAGCTTTTCCTGAAGCACGCAGCTCATGCTCGGCAGGATCATGTCGGGCGTCATGGTCGCTACCAGGATCAGATCAAGCTCCTCCGCCCTGAGGCCCGCGGCTTTGAGGGCCTTTCTGCCCGCCTCGTAGGCCAGGTCGGAAGTGGTCTGCCCCGTTTCGGCGATTCTGCGTTCTTTGATGCCGGTGCGCTCAATGATCCAATCGTCGTTCGTATCGACGAGCTTTTCTAGGTCATGGTTGGTCATGACCTTCTTCGGCGCGTACGAGCCGGTGCCTGTAATCCGTGCATGGATCATTTGGTTCTGGTCAGCTCCATATTTTTTTCGATGTCCTCGTGAACGTGCTTGTTGACATCGCTCTTCGCGAGTTCGGCGGCAACGCGCACGGCGTTTTTAATGGCCCGGTCGCTCGAACGGCCGTGACTGATGATGCTGATGCCGTTGATGCCGACCAGGGGCGCGCCGCCGTATTCCGCATAATCGACGCGACGCTTGAGGTTCTGGAACGCCGGACGCACCAGCAAATAGCCGATTTTTCTGATCAGGCTCTTCTCGATGTCCGTCCTGAGGAAAAGCCCGATGGTTTCCGCAACGGCCTCGGAGACCTTGAGCACGACGTTGCCGATGAAGCCGTCGCAGACGATCACGTCCGCCTTGCCCGACATGACATCACGCCCCTCGACATTTCCGATAAAATTGAGCGAAGTCTCGGTCAGGAGCTTGAAGGCCTCTTTCGTCAGTTCGTTCCCTTTGGTTTCCTCTTCGCCGATGGACAGAAGGCCCACGCGGGGACTGGCGATCTTCAGCAGGTATTTCGCATAGACCTCGCCCATGACCGCGAACTGAAGGAGGTGGTTCGGCTTGCAATCCACGTTCGCGCCCATGTCCAGGATGATGGACGTCCCCTTGACCGTCGGCATGAAGGTGGCAATGGCCGGCCGTTCGACCCCTTCGAGTTTGCCGAGCACCAGGAGCGAGGTGGCCATGGCCGCGCCTGTGTGTCCGGCGCTGATGACGGCTACGGCCTCGCCGTTTTTTACGAGTTCGTTTGCGACGCGGATGGACGAGTCCTTTTTCCTGCGGAAGACCGTAACGGGGGAGTCGAGCATGTCCACCACTTCCGAGGCGTTCCGGACTGTGACGGGAAGAGTTTTCGCCTGAGGGTGCTTTTCAAGCTCTTCCCGGACAACCTGTTCAATGCCCACCAGGATGATGCCGACGCCGTACTCTTTTGCCGCTTGCACCGCGCCGGCGACAACGGCTTGCGGCGCGTTGTCCCCCCCCATCGCATCAACGGCAATCCTCATCATGACTCCCTACAATATAAAAGGCAAAGGGCCATACCGAATAGACAGTATCATCCCTTTGCCTCTGAGCAAACGCCCTTTATATCTGCTGGACAGTTACGATCTCACGGCCGTTGTAAGTGCCGCATGACAGGCAGGCATGATGGGGCTTCTTGACTTCCTGGCACTGCGGGCATACCGCAAGGTTCGGCGCCTTGAGGTGTTTGTGGGTGCGTCTTTTGTCCCTGCGGGACTTGGAATGTCTGCGTTTCGGGTTTGCCATGGGTGTGTAAGGCTCCTTTTTATTTTTTCAATAAATCTTTCAACACTGAAAATGCACCGAAGTCGCCCGGTGCATTCCGCTGATGACCGCACTCTTTTTTGTTCAGGTCCGTTCCACAGACGCTGCACAGACCCTTGCACGCGGGGCTGTGGAGCGGAACCATGGGGATGGAGATGAGCAGCTGTTCTTTTATTATGCCGAGAGGGTCTATTTCATCGCCCTCGTAAAACTCCACGTCGAGCTCGCCGCCGGCGAGTTCATGCTCCCCCTCGGCGCCCAGGGAACTCACTGGAGCGAGGTCGACATTCAGGTCGGTGTCGATACCGAAAACAAATCCTTCCAAACAACGGCTGCATTCGAGCACCGGGGCCGACTGCACCCGACCCGAGATATGCAGGATGCCGCTTCCCGCCGGCTTGATGCTGAGAACCGCGGTAAACTCCGTGGATGCCGTTCCGCGATCGAACAGATCGAGCTTTCGAACCAGCTCAAGCGTCAGCCCCCCTGGCGGTATATCGTTGATTTTGATGCCCATTTCTTTTGCTCCCGGGGCTGTAAGTGACGAATTATATAGAGAAGCTCCCGATTTGTCAAGAAGAAATACGGGGAAAGGACGATGGACATCGGGGTTTTGGTGCAAAGGGAGGGCCGACATGCGGCGCCTTTCGTACGCCTGCCGCCTTACTTTTCACTCTCTACGGTTACGTTCGGTCCTCCGCCTCGCACCCTGGCGAGCAATACCAGGCCGGTAATAAACAGGAAGGCCACGGAGAGGATCGCAGGCCGCTGGCTGCCGAAGGCGGACGATACGGCGCCGAAGAGCAGCGGGCCCATGATGGCGGAAGATTTTCCCACGAGGGAATAGACTCCGAAATATTCCGCCTCCCTGCCCGACGGCACAAACTGGGTGTAGAAGGCGCGTGTGCCGGCCTGTACCGACCCGAGCCCCAGCCCGGCAATGCAGGCTATCATCCAGAACTGCAGCTTGGTCTGTACAAAAAAAGCGGAGATCACAACCAGCGTCCAGAGGACGAGAGAAAGCATGACGACTTTCTTCGGTCCCCAGAAGTCAACGGGCTTTGCCAGGAGAAAAGCGCCTGTAAGGGCCGTTACCTGGATGGTGAGGTAAAGGCCGATGAGTTCTTTTGTCCCGAAGTGCAGGGTCGTTGCCGCGAAGATGCTCGAAAAGACGATGACGGTATTGACGCCGTCTTCATAGAACAGATAGGCGATAAGAAATTTTTTCGCCTCCCTGCGGTGCCAGAGTTCCTTGAGGGTCCGCCAGGCCTGTTTTAGGCCTTTGATGCCGGCCTGCGCCGCGGGAAGGCCCGCCGGGATGTCAGCTGGCAGGAACAGGAAGGCGGGAAGGGAGAACAGAGCGAAGAAGGCGGCAGTGAGCAGCCAGGTGAGCCCGTATTGCCCGCTCTGCACCAGCGGCATCGCGATCAGGAGCGCGGTGATCGACCCCGAGTATCCGATGCTGTAACCCCAGCTTGATATCCTGCCCTGGTAGTCGGCGGGCGCGATGCGGGGAAGGAAGGAATTGTAAAAAACCAGACCGCCCTCCATTCCGACGTTTGCGCAGACTACCAGGATGAATCCTGCTACTACTGCACCGGGGGAAAGGAGGGAAAACCCGGATACCGCGGCAACACATACCATGGTATAGATGGCCAGGAGTTTCTTCCGCACGCCCGCGTAGTCTGCGATGCCCCCCATGAACGGCGACGACAGGGCGATGAGGAGCATGCTGAGGGATATGGCCCGTCCCCACCAGAGGTCTCCCTCGCCGGTACGGTTTCCGACGATGACATTTGCGAAATACACGGGAAAGATGGCGGCGGAGATCACGGCCGAGTAGCTTGAGTTCGCAAAATCGAAGAGACACCAGCTGAGCACCTGTTTTTTATTCATGGAATGTCCCCTGACTTTCAATTCAACCGGATTAGGCGCGCAGGACGAAAAATACCGGAAAGCCCCGGTCCGTGTTTATTTCATTCTTCCGTAAGTATACCTGCAATTTCCCCTTCCGTATACTTCAATAATATATACTTCGCGACGGGGTCGGCCCCGTTAGAGAAAGCCGTCGATACTCGTCCGCGGCAGGTGTCTGCCATAAGAAATAATAAGAAATGGTTGTACAAAGCGTAATCTATTTTTCTTTAAAGGACTTGTTCTCTAACGGGGTTGACTTTTTGCGGCAACTTCTTTATAGTTTTTTAGCTTTTCATCGCGAGAGGAGAATCGTGCGACTACCACTTTTTTTCATATTGGTCTTTGTTTGCGTTCTTGGCCTTCTATCGGCCGAAAACTGTTACGCCGCAATCTATAAGTACGTCGACAGCGACGGGATCATTCATTTTGCCGACGACCTGCAGTCCGTCCCCGAGCAATACCGGACAACCGCCAAAATTGTGAGCGGTGAGGCAGTCGAGAAGCTGCCCGCAGGCCCGTCACGGCAAGGGCAGCCGAAGATGCAGGCCGGGTCCGCGGCGCAGGAGCCCGCGCCTGTCGGGGAAGCCGAAAAACAGAAACCAGCCGGCGCGTCGCCTGCAGCCGGATTCTTCGGCAGGACGGCCGTCATCTCGGTCATCGTCGTGGTCAGCGCCGTCTTAGCCTTCATCATCCTGGGGATAGTCCCTACGGACCATAAGAAGGTTATTGCCGTTGTCCGGAGAACCATTCTGGGGGGAGCAGCGCTGTATCTCATCTATGCGCACGCGGGCGATGTGGTCCGTGTCTTCAGCGCCGTCGGCAATAAGGTAGATTCAGTGCGGCGGCAATCAGAGGAAAAAGGCAAGAAAGCCGCAAAAGCGGTGAAGGCCTTGAACTCGCTGGTTGAGGAGGCGGGGCAGGCTCCGGCCGGTCCCGCGGAAGCGGGGACGGAGAATGAAAAATAAGCGCAGGCGGGATCAGTCTCCCTCCGTAATGTTTTTGATCGATGTGTAGACGATCTGCAGCATGCGTTCCAGTTCCTTCAAGGAAATCGAGAGCGGCGGCATGAGCACGATCACGTTGCCGAGCGGCCGGATGATAAGGCCCTGCTTGCGGCATTCGAGCATCACCCTGGCGCCGATCTTGTCAACGGGAGAATAGGGCTCTTTCGTCAGCCTGTTTTTTACGAGCTCGATTCCGACCATGAATCCCCTGTGCCGGACCTCGCCCACCTGTTTGAGTTTCCCGATGTGTTCCAGTTTTTTGGATAACAATGCAATTTTCGGCCGAAGCCTGGTCAGCGTCTTTTCCTTGTGAAACAGGTCGATGCTGGCGTTGGCGGCGGCGCAGGCCAACGGATTTCCCGTGTATGTATGGCCGTGGAAAAACGTCCTGAACTCGTGATGCTCCCCGAGAAAAGCCCGGTAAATCTCCTCGGTAGCGAGCGTCGCGGCAAGGGGCAGGTACCCGCCGGTCATGCCCTTGGCCAGGCAAAGGAGGTCCGGCGCAATCCCTTCGTGTTCGCAGGCGAACATCTTGCCGGTCCTGCCGAACCCGGTAGCGACCTCGTCGGCGATCATCAGGATATCGTATTTCGTGCAGAGCTCCCGGACCTTCCTGAGATATCCCGGCGGTTGCACGAGCATGCCCGCCGCGCCCTGGACGAGAGGCTCGATGATGAGGGCCGCGGTGACGGAGGCGTATTTCTGGATGGTCCGCTCGGCATGTGCGAAACAGGTTTTCTGGCATTCCGGATAGCTCAGGTCATGCATGCAGCGATAACAGTAGGGAGAGGCGACCTTGCGGACCTGAAACAGAAGCGGCTTATACATCGCATGGAAGAGGTCGATGCCTCCCACGCTCACGGACCCGATGGTGTCGCCGTGGTATGATTCGGTAAGGGAAATAAAACCGGTCTTTCGCTGGTGCTGCGGCCCTTTCTGCTGCCAGTACTGAAAGGCTATCTTGAGCGCAATCTCAACCGCGGTGGATCCGCTGTCGGAGAAAAAGACTTTATCGAGCCCGGCCGGGGCGATCTTGACCAGTTTTTCCGCGAGCAGGACAGCGGGAACATTCGACAGTCCGAGCAGGGTTGTATGGGCGATTTTTTTGAGCTGGGCGGCGACGGCCAGGTCTATCTCTTTTTTCCGGTGACCGTGGACCGTGACCCAGAGCGAGGACACTCCATCAAGGTAGCTCTTGCCGTGGACGTCGGTGAGCATGCTCCCTTTGCCGCTCTCAATGATGAGCTGCGGTTCTTTCTCCCAGTCCCGCATCTGGGTAAAGGGGTGCCAGAGGTATTTTTTGTCCAGTTTTTCCAGGTGGCCGGCACCGGCCCGTTTTCCCGTGCGTTGTGGCGTCATGGTGTGCTCCCCGGTTGTTTCCGCATGCGTGAAGCAATGCGCTCGTATTATAGTACGAGCGCTGTTTTTGTCAATAATAAAAAGGGCTTGAAAACTCTCGCTTCTTTCTGGTACAATAACCAAAATTGAAGAGGAATGGTCCGTCTCATCCCTGTTGGAACGTCCACCGGCCTGGAGGTCTTTGATTACCATGCTCAACAAGAAAAGATTTTATCTGTCCGCAGCGTTTATTCTTGTTCTCGGCGTATTTGTGGGGCTTGTTTTATCGTCGCACCTCGACCTCATGTCTCCGCTCCCCGCCAAGAGCCAGA
This sequence comes from Nitrospirota bacterium, assembly GCA_045403145.1. Taxonomy (GTDB): domain Bacteria; phylum Nitrospirota; class UBA9217; order UBA9217; family UBA9217; genus JAJYKN01. The sequence goes on from JAXIPA010000177.1 coordinate 10,805, forward strand.
TATCGTCCAAGTCGGTGGATATCCTGACGCAGCTCTCCGATGCCCAGTCCGAAGTCGCCGCGGTCGCGACCCCGTCAGTCGTGAACATATCAACGATGAGAGTGGTCAAGTCGAGGGAAGAGGCGCCGTTCGACCTTTTTGACGACCCGTTCTTCAGGAGATTTTTCGGCGACCAGTTCCCCCATCCGAACATTCCGAAGGAGCATAAAGAGCAAAGCCTGGGGTCGGGCGTGATCGTGTCCGAGGACGGGTACATCGTCACGAACAATCACGTCATCGAGAAAGCCCAGGAGATCAAGGTGCTGCTCTCGAACAAAAAGGACTACAAGGCGAAACTGATCGGCGCAGACCCCAAGACCGACATCGCAGTCATCAAAATCGATGCAAAAGGGCTGCCTGCGCTGCCCTGGGGGGATTCCAACAAACTCCGCGTGGGAGAGGTCGCGTTTGCGATCGGGAACCCCTTCGGACTGAACCAAACGGTGACCATGGGCATGATCAGCGCCGTCGGCCGCGCCAATGTGGGCATTGCCGACTACGAGGACTTCATCCAGACCGATGCGGCCATCAATCCCGGAAACTCCGGCGGAGCGCTCATCAACGCTCATGGAGAGCTGATCGGCATTAATACCGCAATCCTGTCGCGGACCGGAGGCTATCAGGGCATCGGGTTCGCCGTGCCGAGCAGCATGGCCCGGCAGGTGATCGACAGCCTGGTGAAATACAAAAAAGTGGTGCGGGGGTGGCTCGGCGTCAGCATCCAGGAAGTCACGTCGGACCTTGCTGAGGAATTCGGCGTAACGGACCTTAAGGGCGCCCTTGTCAGCGGCGTAATGAAGGGAAGTCCGGCGGAAAAAGCAGGCATCAGGCAGGGAGACGTGATCCTCCAGTACAACGGCAAAGTCGTAGAGGACACGGGGAACCTCAGGAACATGGTGTCCCAGACGCCCATCGGCACGACCGTGAAAGTAAGGGTCCTGCGCCAGAAGAAAGAGCTCGAGGTAGAAGTCACCATCGCGGAACTGCCGAAGAAACTGGCCGAGGCGTCTTCCGGCGAAGAAGACTCCGGTGAAAACGGCACTGGTGAAGAGGAAAGCGGCGCGCTCAGCGGGCTCGCCGTCCGCGAACTCACGCCCGAAATTGCAGGCCGTTTCGGCCTGGATGAGAACGAAAAGGGAGTGGTGGTGATGAAAGTGGACGCCGGCAGCAGGCTCTTTGAGGCGGGCGTCAGACCCGGCGATATCATTCTCCAGATCAACCAGCAAAATGTGAGCACGCTGGAAGAATATAAAAAAGCGGCGTCCAGGATAAAGGCCAAAGAAAGAGTACTGCTCCTCATTCGCAGGAAGGGACAGGACCTGTTCGTTACCATCAAACCGGAATAGCTTTGCTTCCCTGCATTGCGTAGTTCCCTCGGCAGACAGGCGGCATTTCCATATCATTTCATTCATACACTCTTGGGAAAGGGAGGTGAGAACGATGGGACTTATCCTTATACGGTTGTTGTTTGTTTTGATAAGCACCCTGCTTGGGTACTATGTGTCCACGCAGCTTTATGGCCAGGTAAGCAAGATCGAAGGCATGGCGGTAGGGTTTGGCGTGGCGGTCCTGATCATCCTTACCGAATTTTTGTTCAGACGGGTCTCGTTAAAGGTCATTATCGGCGGTATCCTCGGCTTCATCCTCGGACTGACGTCAGCGAACATCATGGCTGCGCCCCTCAAGCTCGTGCCGCTCGAGCGGAGCATAGTGAACTTCATCCTGCTTCTCATGAACGGCTTCTTCGGGTACACCGGCATCATGATCGGCATCAGGGAAGGGGAGCGCTTCAATCCCGCCAACATCAAGAAGCTGTTCAAGAGCGGCGGGGAAGAGAACATCAAGATCATGGACACGAGCGTGATCATCGACGGCAGGATCGCGGACGTTTGCGAGACGGAGTTTCTGGACGGTACGATCATCATCCCCCAGTTCATCCTGCATGAACTGCAGCACATTGCGGATTCCTCCGATTCCCTGAAACGGGCGAGGGGCAGGAGGGGGCTCGACATCCTGCACCGCATTCAGAAGATGAGCCATATGGAGGTCCGTATCGTCGAGGAGGACTTTCCGAAGATCCGGGAGGTGGACAGCAAGCTGATCGCGCTGGCCAAGAAGCTCGGCGCCAAGGTCATCACGAACGATTTCAACCTCAATAAGGTGGCGGAGCTCCAGGGCGTCAAGGTGCTGAATATCAACGATCTGTCGAACGCGGTGAAACCGGTTGCGCTGCCCGGAGAGAGCATGCGGGTGTTCGTGCTGAAGGAAGGCAAGGAACCCGGCCAGGGAGTCGCGTATCTCGACGACGGCACGATGATCGTGGTGGAGAACGGCAGGAAGTATATCAACAAGAACGTCGACGTGGCGGTCACGAGCGTGCTCCAGACCGCTGCCGGGAGGATGATTTTTACAAAGCTGAGGGAAGAAGTCGAGCACGATCTGCAGACGACGGAGCGGTAGGGCCGCCGCAATACGGCGATTTCAAATTGCAAAGTGAAAATTGCAAAGTGAAAATATTGATGCGATTTCATTTTGAAATTTGAAATTTACAATTTGCATTTTGCACTAATCTTTTGTTTACGGAGGTTTCATGTCAGGTCATTCGAAATGGGCGACAACGAAGCACAAGAAAGCCGCAACCGACGCGAAACGCGGAAAGATTTTCACCAAGCTCGCCAAGGAAATAACCGTTGCAGCCAAGCTCGGCGGCGGCGATCCCGGCGGGAACCCCCGCCTCAGGACCGCGATCGCCAAGGCCAAAGGGGTCAGCCTGCCTGCTGAAAATATCAAGCGCGCGATCCAGAAAGGTACGGGCGAACTGCCGGGGGTCTCGTACGAGGAAATAAACTACGAAGGCTACGGGCCGGCCGGCGTCGCGGTGATCGTGGAAGTCATGACCGACAACCGGAACAGGACCGTCTCCGAAATCCGCAACATTTTCAGCAAAGCAGGCGGCAACATGGGCGAGGCCGGCTGCGTTTCCTGGATGTTCCACAAGAAGGGGTATATGGTGGTCAACAGCGCCAAGGTTGAAGAAGACAAGCTCATGACCCTGGCGCTGGATGCAGGCGCTGAAGACATGCAGACCGAGGACGATAATTTCGTCATCACGACGCCGCCAAACGACTTCGAAAAGGTGAAAAAGGCGCTCGAGGACGCCGGTGTGACTTTGGATGCCGCCGAGGTCACGATGGTCCCGCAGACCTACGTGAAGTTGGACGGCAAGGAAGCCCAGCAGATGCTGCGTCTCGTCGAGACGCTGGAAGACAATGATGATGTGCAAAACGTATACGCCAACTTCGATATTCCCGAAGAGATCATGAACGCGGTGTAACTGCGGAGCGAGTCGACCGCCTGCACCCAGTGTTTACGAGCGACCTCGCGAGTGCAGGGTGTGTCAGCGTGATTCTTTACGGCAACATGGTTGCCTCGGTCCAAAATGGGGGGATGTATGAGGGTGCTGGGGATTGACCCGGGAACGCTGACAAGCGGATACGGAATCGTGGCGGAAGAAGATCACAAGCTCTTCCACGTTGTTTCGGGCGGCATCAGTCCGTCCGCCAAGCAGCCCTTCCCAAGGCGGCTCAAAAAGATCTACGAAGAGCTTGAGAAACTCATCGACAAGCACAAGCCGCATGTCGTCGTCATCGAGGATCTGTTCGTTTCCAAAAACATCAAATCTGCGCTCAAGCTCGGCCATGCGCGCGGTGTCGCGATCGTGGTGGCCATGAACGCCGGCCTTCCGGTGTTCGAGTACGCGCCGCTGGAGGTCAAACAGGCGGTGGTGGGTCACGGGAAGGCGGAAAAAAATCAGGTGCAATTGATGGTCAAGGCCCTGCTGGACCTCCCGAAAGTTCCGCATCCCGCGGACGCGGCCGACGCCCTTGCCGCGGCGATCTGCCACATTCATTCATCCCGGCTCAGGGAAATTCTCAGGAACCCGGCGGCCCTGCGTCAGCCGGGCAAGGGGATCGGCGCCGTCAGGGGCGCAGGCAGGATGCGATGATCGCATCGCTGACAGGCAGGCTGAGGCGAAAGGCAACCGATTATCTGGTCGTCGACGTGTCCGGCGTCGGCTACCAGGTGCAGGCGCCCCTGTCGACCTACAGCGGCATCCCTGAAACCGGTGAAGAGGTCACTCTCCATATTCATACCTACGTGCGGGAAGATTCCCTCTCGCTCTTTGGTTTTCTTACCGAGGCGGAAAAGGACATGTTTCTGCTTCTCACCGGGGTTTCGGGCATCGGCCCCCGGCTTGCGCTCGCCGTTCTGTCGAGTCTGTCCATCGCGGACATTGCTGCCGCCATCCAGTCTTCGGACGATTCAAAACTCCGTACCATTCCCGGGATCGGCAGGAAGACCGCCGCGCGCATGGTGCTTGAGCTGAAGGACAAAATAACCGTGGTGGCTGCCGCTGCAACACGGCGCGACCAGACCGCGGCGGGGGAAGACCGCTTCGAAGACGCCGTTTCAGCGCTCGTGAACCTGGGGTATAAGAAGCCGCTCGCGGAAGATGCACTCAGGAAGGTCCTGCATGAGCGTCCCGGGCGCGCGATCGAAGATCTGATCCGGGACGGTTTGCAGATGTTGATGAAGAGATAGAAAAACAGGAGTCAGCATTCAGGAGCCGGAATCCAGAATGATAGTGTCAAACGCTGATTCTTCCGACTCCTGGTTCCTGTCCTCCGGGAGAAAAATTGTCCAAAAGAATCATTGAACCTGAACAGCACGACGATGAAGTACAGCTCGACCGAACCCTTCGGCCGCTCCGCTTCGAGGATTTCGTGGGGCAGGACAGGATCAAGGAAAACCTGCGCGTTTTTATCACGGCGGCCAGGGGCAGGGGAGAGGCGCTGGACCATGTTCTGTTCTGCGGCCCGCCGGGACTCGGCAAGACCACGCTGGCGAACATCATCGCGCACGAGCTGGGGGTCGGCATCAAGGCCACGTCAGGTCCCGTGCTCGAGCGCGCGGGAGACCTGGCCGCGATTCTGACGAATCTGCAGGAGCGCGACGTGCTGTTCATCGATGAAATCCACCGGCTGAACCGGGTCGTCGAGGAGATCCTGTACCCGGCCATGGAGGATTTCAAGCTCGATATCATCATCGGGCAGGGACCGGGGGCGCGCTCCATCAAGCTTGATTTGCCGCATTTCACCCTGGTGGGCGCAACTACACGAACGGGCCTGCTCACCTCTCCGCTGCGGGACCGTTTCGGCGTTATCGACAGGCTTGGCTTTTATGGTCCCGAAGAACTCAAAAAAATCATTCAGCGGTCCGCGGGACTGCTCGAGACGGCGATACATCCCGCGGCGGCCGTTGAAATCGCGCGCCGCTCGCGGGGCACGCCGAGGATTGCCAACCGGCTTCTCCGGAGAGTGAGGGACTTTGCCCAGGTGCAGGGCGACGGGACCATAGCGCAGGATCTGGTTGCGAGCTCCATGAAGAGGCTTGAGGTGGATGAGAAAGGGTTTGATCACATGGACCGCAAACTCCTGCTTGCCGTCATCGACAAGTTCGAGGGAGGCCCGGTAGGGCTCGAAACCCTCGCCGCCGCGCTGAACGAGGAGAAAGACACCATCGAGGACGTGTACGAACCGTTTCTGATCCAGGAAGGTTTTCTCGACCGGACCCCCCGGGGGAGGCAGGCGACGCGCCTGGCTTTCGAATATTTCGGCAGAAAGAAGCCCGCATCGGCGCAGGAACGGCTGCTGTAAAAAAGGGAAACACCGAGGGAGGTGCTGATTTGCCCGCAAATGCTTTAACTTCGAAGAATACCCATTCTCGTTCCTTTGTCTATTACCTTGTTCTCACCGCGGTTATCTGCGGCGCTCTGGTCATGGTCATTGAGATCCTCGGCTCCCGCGTCATCGGGCCGTTTTTCGGGGCAAGCCTCTTTGTCTGGACATCTCTTATTACCGTTACCCTGGTTGCCCTCGCTTGCGGGTATGCTGCGGGCGGCGTACTTTCCGACAAAAAAGGATCTCCCGATTACCTGTACGGCATTATCCTCCTGGCAGGCGTGCTGATTCTTCTGGTTCCCCTTTTGAAAGGGCCGGTCCTCAGAACCGCATTACCTTTTGGTCTCCGCTCTGGAGCTTTCCTCAGTTCATTGGCGCTTTTTGGCCCTGCGTTGTTTCTTCTGGGTTGCGTGTCTCCCTACCTTGTCAAAATTGCCGCCGTTGAGATGCGGAATATCGGCAGAACGGTCGGGGTCTTCTACGCCATTTCAACCATCGGGAGTTTTCTGGGCACGGTGTTGACCGGTTTCATTTTCATTGCGTACTTCAAGGTGAACCAGATATTCGCCGTTACCGGGCTGCTCCTCGTGTGCTTGTCAGCGGGTTATTTTGTTTTTTGGAAAGGCAAACGATGGGTCGCGGCATTTATTCTCCTGCCGTTCCTCCTCTATCACGGCGGCGATACGCCTGTCTCGAAGCTCAGAAAAAGCGGGACGAGGGTCACGAAAATACTCAGTAAGGACGGTTTTTATGGAAACCTGAAGGTGGTGGATTATTCTTATGGTGAAAAGCACACCCGTGAGTTGATGATAGAGGGGCAGATCCAGGGTGGCATCGACATGAAAAGCAGGTTGTCGGTGTATGGGTACACCTATTTCCTGGAAGCCCTCCCCTACAGCATCAACCCCGAAGGAAAGAACTGTCTGGTGATCGGCCTGGGGGCGGGCGTGGTTCCTGTCTGGTATGAAAGCAGGGGCGTGAAGACGGATGTCGTAGATATCGACCCGGATGTTGTGAGGATAGCGCGTGATTACTTCGGTTTTTCTTTGCAGGGCGAGGTGGTCGTTTCCGACGCCCGCTACTATCTTAATACATCGAACAAAAAATATGACTACGTCATCATGGATGTGTCGAACGGGGATACCACACCGGGGCACATACTCAGTATTGAAGCGTTGCAGCTCGTGCGGGCCCGGATGACGGAACGGGGCATCTTCGCCATCAATTTTATCGGGAGCCTCAAGAACGAGAACTTCATGACGGCATCCATCATCAGGACCCTCGAGAGCGCGTTCACGACGGTGAGGATCTATCCGAATTTTCTTCCTGAAGAGGGCGATGGAATCGGCAATATCACCGTCCTCGCCTATGCCTATCCGTTCCCGCCCGTAGATATAAAAACACTTCCCGCGGATTTTCCCGTTCATCCGCTGGCGCAGGAAAATGTAAGGCGTGTCTTCGGTCAGACATTCCAGTTTCCCCAGGGGACAAAAGCGGCTGTCCTTTCCGATGATTACAATCCGATTGATTTCAGCGATGCATGGCTCAAGGAACGCTTGCGGAAGGGTATCCTCGACAATACCGACTGGGAGGTGTTGATATGATTTTGGCGCCCTTTGTCGTCCGAGTCCGGATCGGTGTGCTTCCGTGAAGATACTCTTTCACCTATGCTGCGCTCCCTGCGCGCTTTATCCCTACTACCGGTTGAAGGAAGAGGGGCTGGAGCCGGTGGGATTTTTTTATAATCCGAATATCCATCCGTATCTTGAATATAAACGGCGTCTTGAAACGGTCAGGGACTTTTCCGCGCGTGTCGGACTCGAAGTGCATTGCCGCGACACCTACGAACTCGATGAATTTCTCGTCCGTGTCGCCGGAAAGGGCACGCTCCGGTGTGAACATTGTTACCGGATGAGATTGGATGCGGTGTGCGCTGCCGCGAAAAAAGAAGGGTTCCCCTCGTACACGACCTCGCTGCTTTACAGCAAATATCAGAAACATGATTTGATCAGGGGCATCGGTCAGGAGATGGCATCGGAGCACGGTGTCGAATTCTATTATGAGGACTTCCGCAGAGGCTGGCGCGAAGGCATCGTGGAATCCAAGGCCATGGGGCTTTACCGTCAGCAGTACTGCGGATGCATCTACAGCGAACGGGACCGGTATCGCAAGGTCATCGACCGGGGCTGACGCCGGGCGGCCCGGCAATGAGCGAGGACCATGCGGGTAAGGGCATTTCTTTCCATTATCGGATTTTTGTTTCTCCCCGCGTTCGTCTCCGGTTCCGAGAACATTCGCGTCGCACTGGCCGACAACCGGAAATCAGTTGTCCTCGAGTCCCGTTCCGGCTTGATCAGGGAAGGGCGGCCTTCCAGTCACGATGAACAGCGCCTGGTGTTCACTGCGGCTTCCGTCGGCGGCAGGCCGGCGCGTATCCGTTCAGCGGGCGAGTTCATCCGGGTGAACGGCAACAGCTACCGTGGATGGATCGAACTCCGGAAAAAGTCGAACGGGCTTCTTCTGGTGATCAATGATCTTGATATTGAAGACTACCTCCCGGGGGTGATTACCTCCGAAATTCCTTCCGATTGGCAACCCGAGGCGTTGAAAGCGCAGGCCGTGGCCTCGAGAACCTATGCCTTATACGAGAAGAAGGCGGGAGGGAACAGGCCCTATCACATCCTCGCCACGGTGAAAAGTCAGGTGTATAACGGCGGAGGCGCGGAGCATCAGAACGGGACGCGGGCGGTGCGTGAAACACGCGGACTGGTCATCGTTTTCCGGGGAAAAATCATACCGTCTTTTTATCACGCAAGCTGCGGCGGCCATACGGAAAACGCGGCCGAACTCTGGGGAATCGACGAACCATATCTCAAGGGCGTGGATTGCGAGTGTCAGGAAATAGTGCGGGACGGCCTTTGGGAAACGAGAATTACGACGGCACAGGTGGCCGGCGCGCTGCGCCGGCAGGGACACGGCGTGGATACCATCCTCGACATGGGCATCGAAGGGATCACCCCCGCTGGCCGGGTGAAAGATGTTGCCATCCGTTACCCGGGCGGAAGGAAGCTGGTTCCCGCGGAGATGCTCAGGGCCGCGGTCGGGAATACCCTGATACCGAGTGTTTTTTTCGAACTGGAGATGTCGTCAGGCAATCCCGTGTTTTCCGGCAGGGGGAGCGGGCATGGGGTGGGCATGTGCCAGTGGGGCGCCGAGGAAATGGCCGGGAGAGGCCATGATTTTAAGTCCATTCTGTCGCACTATTATCCCGGTACGAGTCTGATACGGATGCAGTGATGCCTGAACAGGCGAGCCGGGCGGGAAAATTATTTTCCTTGACAGCGTAACATCCAGGCAGATAGAATGCGCCGTTCGTAATCATGAGGTAATGGAACTTCAGAAGAGAGTAAAGGACAATGGTTCCGGCCTGTGCCCGCCTTGGGCTCCGTGCGGAGCAGGTCATCAGGGAGCAGCAATGTCACGAATGAAGAAACAATCGAAGCAGGCCCAGGCGACGCCTCCGGTTCAGAGCCGCAGCAGTGAATTCGTTACCGTGGCGGTCGTGTTGTCCCTCCTTCTCATCGGCGCTCTCACGGCAGCGGCCCATACGAGAAACGCCATCTACCGGACCCACGTGACGCTCTGGGATAATGTCACCAAAATGTCGCCGAACAAGCGCAGGGCGCATGAAAATTACGGCCAGGCGCTGTCTACCGCCGGATCGCTCAGCCGGAACGCGGCCGAGGCAAGGAAACTGTATGATGAGGCGCTGCGTCAATTCCAGGCCGTGCTGTCTCTGAGAGACGACGGGAGCGTTCCCATGCGCGATCTGTACCGGGAGATCGGCGTGGTCCAGTTCCGGCTGGAACGGTATGATGAGGCCATTTCCACGTGGGAGACCGGTTTGCGCCATGCGCCCAACGATCCAAGCCTTTTGAACAACCTGTCGATCGCACTGATGCAGAAAGGCCGGTTCGCGGAGGCGGCCTCTCACGCCGAGACGGCTCTTTCCGTAGACCCATATATGCCGCAGGCATTGAATACGCTGGGCCAGGCGTATATGGCGAAACAGGACTATGCAAAGGCGGCTGAATATTTCCTGAAGGCGATCGAGAGGGAACCTGATGTTCCCGCGCGGTATTGGAACGCGGCGCTTGCGCTGTCACAGGCGAAGAAGTATGAAGCAGCCCTCCAGTATGCGAACCGGTACGCGGCCATGGAACAGGACCCCGCGGGACGGCAACGGGCATATGGGCTTATCGAGCTTTTGAAAAAGAATGCAGGCCGCTGACCGGTAGGACAACCCCATTCTCTGTTGCGGTCTGCCGTTATTCTTCTGATTATTTCGCTTCCATCGGGCTGTAACTCACCCGGTTTCTTCCGTTCCTTTTCGATCGATAGAGCGCGTCATCCGACTTTTTCACCAGTTCCTCCGGTTTGATTTCATCTTTCCCCGTGATACAGGCCACTCCGATGCTGATCGTTACCCGGTGTTCCGCTTTCGCGTCCGGGCCGAGAAATACCGCATCCTCAACAGCCTTTCTGAGTCGTTCGGCCACCTTCACCGCCTGGGGCAGTTCCAGTTCCGGCATGATGACGGCGAATTCCTCGCCGCCATACCGGGAACAGACATCGATCGTGGCGCAACGGGTCTGGCTGGAAATGACTGCGGACAGTTTCTTCAGGATCGTATCACCGGCCTGATGGCCGTAGTTGTCGTTGAACTGCTTGAAGTGGTCGATGTCGAGCATCATGAGCGAAAGGGGACTATGGTTCCTTCCCCGCCGGTTGATTTCCTGCTGCAGTTTCTCCTGAAACATCCGGTGATTGTAAAGGCCCGTGAGGCCGTCGTGCTGGGAGATCTGCTGTATCTTTTCAAAAAGGCGGGACTTCTCGATGCCGGCGGCGAGCTGGTGGGAAAGGATGGCCATAAAATCCATGTCATCGACGTTCAGCCCGAATTTCGCCGCGTTGTCCATGCCGATTACACCGATGGTGGCGTTGTGCACCTTGAGGGCAATGCCCATGTAGGACCCGCCGCGTTTTTGTTCTTCCGGGTGGTGGATGAAATTGCCGGAGGTTTCGTAGAAAACCGACAGATCGTGAATATGCACGTGCTCGCCGTTTTCGACTACCCGTCCGGGTGTCCCTTTGCCGATGGGAAGGGCGATTTTCCGGGTCAGATCGAGGCCGCTGTAATAAACCAGCTCAAGCAATTTCTGCGTCTCGTCGAGAAGGTATACCGAGATGCGTTCGATGGGGAGAGATTTTTTGATGATGCCGGTGACCTGCCGGAGCATCTCCTGGAGGTCGTGGATCGATCCGATGGTCCGTGAAATATGGTAATGGACGTATATTTCGTCCAGTTTTTTTTCGAGCAGGTCGCCCAGCGCTTTTTCATGGGCGCGGGCCTGTTTTAACTCCTCTTCGAGTTCTTCAATTTTCGGTGTAGTGCATTCATTGGCCATGGGTAACCCGGTTGTCTTTCAGCTGCCAGCGGGACGTTTCCGCGGCCCGTCGGTCGTTATGAGGCTACTGTGTTTTCGGCTGCGCAGGCTGGATCGGGGTCGTCTTGGGCTGTGCCGCGGGGGCAGCCGGCGGAGGCCCCTGTTTTAACGCAACCGCCGGCCCGACAAGCGGGTTCTCTATGGTGATGACTGTTTTGCGGGACTTCAAGGTGAACCCGATTTCAGGGCGTTTTGACGAGTAGGCCGCGGCAATGAGGACATCATGGCTTACGCCGTTTTTCTCAAGATGTTTTATCAGGACCTCCGACCGGTCCGCTGCGAGCGTCCTCGCTTCCTTTGGCGGGATTTTCTTTCTACCCTTGCCCTGAGCCGGAACGGCTTCGGTGGTGTTCCCGATCATGATCTCCCTGCCCTTCAACTCGTTGCTTTTGAGCAGTGACTCGAGCTTCAGGAGAAGCTGCTTGCTTTCCTTCGCAAAGGTGTAGGATCCGGGCATATACAGCGCATCTTCTGCAATGTTCACGATAACCTTGCTGCCCGCGGAGAGCACTTCAGCCTTGCCCCCTTTGATTTCATCCGCCAGCCCCGCGCTTAGAACGTCAAGGGCCGGATTCAGCCACGCCTTTTCCCCGCTCTCCCTCTCCTTGTGTTTTTTCAGCTCGGTTTTCGTCCTGTCGAGCTCGTTCATGCCGCCTTTCATTTTTTCATACTCCGCGGCCATCGGCTGATACGTTTTTTGATAAAATACCGCGGCGGCGCCGAGCGCAGCCAGGAACAGCGCCAGTAAAACGGACGAAACGATTTTCATGGTCATATACCCCCTTATAATAAACGACAGCACCGAGACGCCGCTATCGGAGCATGCTCAGCGTCTTTTCTATCCGGTCCAGCCCCTTTTGGATGCCCTCCATGGACGTTGCATAAGAAAGGCGGATGTACGCGTCCGCGCCGAAGGCATCTCCCGATACGAGGGCGACCTTCGCCTCGTCGAGCAAAAGGGCGGCAAGATCGGACGAATTCCTGATGACCTTGCCGTTTGCGTTCTTCCCGAACAGCGCGGACACCCGCGGGAAGGCGTAAAAAGCGCCCACGGGCATCAGGCAGGATACCCCGTTCATGCGGTTCAGCCGGTCCACCATGTATTTTCTGCGCTTGTCGAATTCAACGTTCATGGCCTGGATGAAATCCTGGGGACCGCGAAGCGCCTCGACCGCCGCCTTCTGCGAAATGGACGCGGGATTCGAGGTGCTCTGGCTCTGGATGTTCGCCATGGCGGTAATCACGTCTTTGGGGCCCGCGGCATAGCCGATCCGCCAGCCGGTCATGGCGTGCGACTTGGACACGCCGTTCACGACGATCGTCAGATTCTTTATCTCCGAGCCCAACGAGGCGATGCTCGTGTGCGTGAATCCGTCGTAAATGAGTTTTTCATAGATTTCATCGGAGATCACATAGATGCTATGCTTGACCGCAACCGCGGCGATGTCTTCGAGCGTTTTTTTGTCGTAAGCCAGGCCGGTGGGGTTTGAAGGGCTGTTCAGGATCAGCGCCTTGGTTTTTCCGGTAATGGCGTTTTCGAGTTGACTCGCGGAGAGCTTGAAACCCTCATCTTCGGTGGTCTCTACGATGACGGGTGTCGCGTCGTTCAAAAGCACCTGGTCCGGATAAGAAACCCAGTAGGGAGAGGGGATGATGACCTCGTCACCGGGGTCGAACAACGCTTCCGCGATATTGTAGAGACTGTGTTTCGCCCCGCAGGAGACGAGTATCTGGGCCTTCTCATACTGCAGGCCATTGTCCCTCTTGAATTTTTCAACGATCGCTTCCTTGAGTTCGTCGGTCCCGCCGGCCGGCGTGTATTTGGTGAAGCCCGATCGGATCGCCTGAATGCCGGCCTCCTTGACATTGTCCGGCGTGTCGAAGTCCGGCTCGCCGACGCCGAAATCCACGACGTCGATTCCCTGCGCCTTCATGGCTTTCGCTTTTGCGGCCGTCGCCAGGGTGGGGGAGGGTTTGATGGCCTGCGCCCGTTTCGCAATTCCCATGCTGATACACTGCCCTTTCATTCGATAAAGTGTGCCGCGATGTTTGAATTTTTTAGCATAGAAGTTACGTAAAGTCAACGAGTTTCTTGGGGCGTGACGCTCCTTGCGCCGCGCGCCGCCGCAGCGCCGAAGGCTGAAATCTCTTCCCGCTGCACAGCGCGCCCTGCGCGCGACTCCGATGTTGCAATGGGGGAGGAAGTATGATACTATTTTTTCATTTGCGGAGGTTTCATGTTCGGTTTTTTTCTGCGCTGGTCCGTCAATCTGCTGGCGCTGGTAATCGCGGGGTCGCTGATCCCGGGGATCAGGATACAGAGCATCGAAATGGGAATTATCGCAGCCGGCATCCTCGGCATCGTGAACGCGGTGATCAGGCCTGTAGTGCTGATTCTTACCCTTCCGATCAATCTTCTTACCCTCGGGTTGTTTACCCTGGTGATCAACGCGGCTTTGCTGAAACTCGTCTCCGACCTTGTACCCGGGTTCGTTATCGAATCGTTCGGGGCCGCGTTCCTCGGCGCCCTGCTGGTCAGCCTCATCAGCTGGGTCCTGAATCTGTTTATCGGCGGCGACGGCAGGTTCGTCTTCATCAAGCGGGCGGGCAAGGGCGATAAATAACGGAAGACAGAGTACGGGAGACTGCACACGGAGGACGGGAGGCGAATTTTTTAGTTCAGTGTGTCCTCGGCGTCTGTCATCTGATTCCTGTATTGCAGAAAGGCCCCAATGACCCACATGCATATACCTGACGGCATTCTGCCCGTCGGCCTCTGGATCGTCGGCTTCATCATCATGTTTCTGGCCATGGGGATCAGCCTGCACCGGCTCAGGAACAGCGACCAGAAAAAGAAGATCCCGCTTCTGGGCGCCATCAGCGCGGCCATGCTGGTGGCCATGAGTCTCGAGATTTTTCCGATCGCCTATCACATCAACCTGTCGGTCGTTGCCGGCATTCTCCTCGGCCCGGCTCTCGGTTTCCTTGCGGCATTCATCACGAACCTGATGCTGGCGCTCATGGGGCACGGCGGCATCACCGTGATGGGACTCAATACGCTGCTCCTCGGGGTGGAGGTGATCGTGGGGCACACCCTGTTTTACGCTCTGCACAGGCGGCTGCCGGTGTTCTGGCGGGCCGCGGCAGCCACCGTGCTGACACTCTTCCTTACGACGCTGGTCCTGATCGGGATCGTGGCCGCTTCCAATGTTGATCCTGAACTCTTCCACGATGCGGGGGAGCACGCGGCAGCCGGGCACGGCGAGCGCCACGAGGACCTCATATCCGTATCGCGTTTTGCCTCCATAGCGCTGTCGCTCGGTTTTTTCGGATGGCTCATCGAAGCCGCGATCACGGGCTCGGTCATTTCGTTCATCGCCCGGGTGAAGCCCGATCTGCTCGTACATGTGCTGCATCGCGAAGAGCCGGCGCCGGGCGGGAGGGCCGCGCGGTGATCGATGTTGCGCGGATTGACCACTGGGCGGCAAGCGGTTCCGGCCCCCTTCACCGGGCATCGCCGGCCGGTAAAGTCGTTTTCCTGCTGCTCGTGGTGACCGCGGCGGTTCTTGCGAAGAACCCCTATGCCCTCCTGGCGGGTTATTGCGTGCTGCTCGTCGTGGCGGCCGCGTCGGGGCTTCCGTGGACCAGGGTCATGGCGCTCTCCTGGTATGCCGCCGTCTTCGCGCTGTTGTACAGCCTCAGCATCCGCGGCGGGTTCTGGATCCGGGCGCTCTTTATCGTGAAGGCAATCACCCCTTCCTGCGCCGTGTTGATGCTTATCGTGAGCACGCCGTATCCGAAAATATTTTCCCTGCTGAGCGCGGTCCTCCCCGAGATTCTCGCGGCGGGCTTATTTATGACCTATCGGACGTTATTCATCCTCCTGGACATGATGGGTAACTTTGCGGCGGCCATCCGGCTGCGCGGCGGGTTCTCGCCGGGCAGTCTGTACAAAAACAGCGCCAACATCTCGCGGGGAATCGCCATGCTGCTTGTGCGGGCCGTGGAACGGTCCTCGCGTCTCTATGCGGTCATGGTGGTGCGGGGATACAACGGCAGCATGGCGGAAGCGGGCGGTATCCGTCTGCGACGGGCTGACTGGCTGCCGATTCTGACGGGGATGACGGTGCTGACGCTGGTTTTGACCTGGAAGTAAACTACGCTGCGCCTGATCGAGCGCGGTCGATGATAATCATGAACAGTAATCCATTGCCTCATATACCCGCTCCCGGGAGCGCCGCGGACGTCATCGTCAGAGTGAGCTGTCTCAAGCACATCTATCCGGACACGACCGAGATTCATATGTGCGGTCTTGATTTCGTTGTGAACCGGGGGGAACGGGTCGCGATCCTCGGCGGCAACGGCTCGGGAAAAACGACGCTGCTGTACCACATCCTCGGACTGCTTGCCCCCAATGAAGGCAGGGTTGCCGTTTTCGGGGTCAACCCCGCAGAACAGTACAACACGATCCGGGAACGGATCGGCGTGCTCTTGCAGAACGTGGACGATCAGATCTTATCGCCCACCGTCTGGGACGACATATCCTTCTCGCCCAGAAATTACGGGTACGGGAAGGAGGAGACCAGCCGGATGGTCGAGCGGGTTCTGGCGGAGCTTGGAATAGAGCATATGCGCGACAAGATATGCCACTACCTTTCCGGTGGAGAAAAAAGAAAGGTGGCGCTCGCCGGCGCGCTCGTCATGCGTCCCGAGTTGCTGATCCTGGACGAGCCCTTCGAAGGACTCGATAACCGGTCCCGGACCGAGCTGGTGACGCTCCTGAATGCGTTCAACCGGGAAGGCATAACCATCGTTATGTCCACGCACGACCTGAACCTGGTCGCCGCGTTCGCTGACCGCGTGTATGTCCTCGCCCGGGGGCATGGCGCGATAACCGCGGGAACTCCGGCGGATATTTTTCTGCAGGTCGAGGCATTAAGGGCGTCGAATATCGATCCGCCGCTGCTCACGGAACTTTTCCTCAAGCTTCGCGAGCGGGGCGTCGCCGTAGAGGTGCCGATACATATTGAACAGGCAGTGGACGATCTGGTCCGTCTGGTGCGGAACCGATAGCCGTTCAGATTGATTTTATTGAACCACAGACGGCTGCGCCGCACACGGATAAAGGCTAAAATGCACAACGGATGCAAACCTGCATTCATTGCGGTTTGGCCTGCATTGTTGTGAACAGGCAAGTTGATAGTCCGGCCGGGTGAACCCGGCCCGGGAAAAGGAGGAACGAAGCATGCCGCAGGGCGGTTTTGAACACAGAAAGGGTATCTTCATTTTTCTGATCGCGTTGGTGCTGATTGCCGCCGCATTCATCGGCGCGGCGACAGGGTTTTTTATCGCCCGGGGCGAAAGCCGCGGCGCGCTGCTTTCTCTTGTGCTCGCGGCGTTCATGCCGCTCATAGTCTACCAGTTGTATAAGAAATTCATTTTCCCCTCGTACCGTCGTCTGGAGGACGCCAATCTGGAGCTTCATCTTAAACAGGAGGAGCTGCTGGATATCAAGGACGACCTGTTCATCAAGTTTCTCGGCATCTATGATGTCAACTACGCGGCCAATTCTCCGCGGCTGTTCGCACACCGGCTGGTCGATGTCGCCGATATCACCACGAGGGTCATGGAGGCCGACGCGTGCCTCATTTTTCTCTACGACAGGGAAAAAGACGAGCTTGCGTTGTCGGCAACCAACGGGGTGCACGAGGGAGCGGTCGGGAAGGTGCGCATCCCGCTGGGAGAAGGAATAGAAGGGTGGGTCGGCAGGAGACTCGAGCCGGTCATGCTGAAGGATTATCGGGCCGATTCCCGGTTTCGGGAGGTCCCGGCGCTCGCTTTTGGCGATTACGTGTCCCTGTACTGCGTCCCGCTTTATGTCTATTCGAACGGGGCGCTCGTCGGAGTCATGGAAGTGTTCTACCGGAAGGCGCGGGTATTCTCCGATGAGGAAATCAATTTTTTCACTACCCTCTCCGGCATCCTTTCAACCACGGTCCAGAATGAACAGATGCAGGCTGAGTTGCGGAAGATGAACTTGGAGCTTGAGCAGTGGGTTGCCGAAAAAACCGAAGAGCTCAGGGCATCGGAAGAGCGCTACCGGACCCTTGTGGAAAACGCATGCGAGTCGATTTTTATGCTTACTGAAAACGGCGATATAGTCTTCGCCAATGAGCAGGCGGCGAGTCTGACCGGACATGCCAAGTATGACCTTCTCCACAAGAACCTGTTCGAGCTCTTTGTCGACCCCGCTGGGCCCCGGCAGCTCCTGGCAGACGTGAAAAAGAGCCGGCAGTCGCTCCGGCAGGGAGACCTCAAACAGGCAGACGGCAACATCGTCCCCGTTGCGGTGAGCGCCGTCGGGCTTTCTCTCATGGGGAAACGCCTGGTGCAATCCGTTGTCCGGGATGTTTCCGCCCACGTTCGTCTTGAGCAGCTTCTCGAGAAAAAGGAACAGGAAGCGGCCGCCCTCAGGGCGCAGTTGGGGCTGAGGCAGTAGGTCCCGTGTTTCACCATTGTTCTCTCCCGATTTTTACCTTTACAGGAATCGGAACCTGTGGTATAAATTATGCATATGGCGGCCGACCAGGCCGCCATACTCTCTTGTGATGATGAAGGCGAATAAGACTTTCTTCAAGGCCCTCGCGATATCCTTAATCCTTGGCGCATGCGTCTACGGCGGCTACCTTCTTATGCGGGGAAGGGACACTTCCCTGCCGTTGGTGTTGCAGCCTCCCACCGGCGTACGTCTGCTCATGAGTATGGAGGGGTTCAGGTTTGCCCAGTCGGAAAACGGGAGAGTATCCTGGCGCATGCAGGCGAAAAGTGCCGACCTCTTTGAAAACAAGGAAGCCCAGCTCAAAGAGCTGGAGATCGTTTTCAAAAATCCCGAGAACAGGGAGGCC
This sequence comes from Nitrospirota bacterium, assembly GCA_045403145.1. Lineage (GTDB taxonomy): Bacteria > Nitrospirota > UBA9217 > UBA9217 > UBA9217 > JAJYKN01. The sequence goes on from JAXIPA010000177.1 coordinate 28,997, forward strand.
ACGCTTCTCGGCGACACAGGCACTCTGGATACGGCGAGTGGAAATGCAGCCATCCGCGGCGGTTCGCGGGAGGTCAGGATTGTAACGAGTGACGGGTATCTTTTAACGACCGATTCGCTGAACTGGAAGGCAGGCGAACGGCTTGTCTGGACATCCGATCCGGTCAAGCTGCTGGGGAAAGAGATTTATCTCGAGGGGGTCGGCATCACGGCAAATGTGGATTTACGAACGCTTGTGGTAAAAGACAATGTCAAGGCAGTGCTTCAGGAATAGCCTTCTCATCACGGCGACGGCCGTTCTCATGACGGGCGCCCCCGGCGGCGCGCAGCCCGAAAAGGCGGCGCGGGAGGCCATCGAGATCACCTCCAAGCGGATGGAGGCGGACAAACTCGCGGACAAAGTGGCCTTCACCGGAAGCGTTACGCTTAAAAAGGCCGGAATGACGCTTTCCTCGGACTCGATGATTGTGTATTACGACGCCGGGTCCAAGAACATCAGAAAGATCGAGGCGCACGGCAACGTCGTGGTCCAGAAGGAAGGAAGAGTCGCGCGTTCGGACCACGCTTCCTATCTCAGCCGTGAAGAAAAGATCGTTCTGACCGGCAATGCGCATATCATCGAGAACGAGAACCAGCTCAGCGGCGAGAAAATTACGTTGTTTATGCGCGACGACCGCAGCATCGTGGAGGGCGGAAAAGTTCTGCTTTATCAGGAAACACAGGAGAAACCGAAGGAGAAACCGGCGGGGGATGGGGAGCGAAAGTAACCGCAAAGGAACGCATGCAGGCGCTTGAAGCGAAAAGGCTGGAAAAGGGCTACCGCGGCAGGGCGATCGTCCGGGGGATCAGCCTGCAGGTCAAGTATGGAGAGGTCGTGGGACTGCTCGGCCCGAACGGCGCCGGCAAGACCACCACGTTCTACATGGTGGTCGGTCTGGTGAGGCCCGACCAGGGAAGGGTGAGCCTTGACGGCACGGACATCACGAAAATGCCGATGTATCAGCGCGCGAAACACGGCATCGGGTATTTACCGCAGGAACCGTCGGTCTTCAGAAAACTGAGCGTGGCGGACAATCTTATGGCCGTCCTTGAGACCATGAACCTCTCGGCCGCCGAGCGAAAGGAGCGCCGTGACGGACTGCTCGAAGAACTGGGAATCGCGCACCTCGCCGGAAACATGGCCTATACGTTGTCGGGAGGGGAACGCCGCCGCGTCGAGATCGCCCGGGCGCTCACGCTTTCCCCGAAGTTCATTCTCCTGGACGAGCCCTTCGCGGGCATCGACCCGCTCGCGGTGCAGGACATTCAGGGGATCATTTCGCTTCTCAAAAGCAAGGGGATCGGCATATTAATCACCGATCACAATGTCCGGGAGACCCTCGCCATTACCGACCGGGCGTACATCATCAGCGAAGGAAAGATTATAGAAGCGGGAACCGCATCCGAGATCACCGAGAGTCCGCGGGTCAGGCAGTTTTATCTTGGTGAAACGTTTCGGTTATAATTAAAAAAGAGAGGTGAAACAGGGATCAGGAGTCAGAAGTCAGAGTCAGAATTGAGGATGTGAAACCTTCCTGTTTTTTTCTGGCTCCCGGCTGCCGACTTCTGTCTTCTGCACCACGAATTATGGAAGCGCGGCTTGAATTAAAACTGTCACAGAAACTTATCATGACGCCGCAGTTGCAGCAGGCAATCAAACTGCTGCAGCTGTCGCGGCTTGAGCTGGTCCAGTCGGTCGCGCAGGAGCTCATTGAGAACCCGGTCCTCGAGGAACTGACTCCGGAAACCGCCGAGGAATCCCCGGAAGGAGAAGATTCCGGGGCCCTCGACACGCCCCAGCCGGCGGAATCCCCTGCGGAGGCGCCGCCGGACCAGGAGCAGGCCCAGGAACTCAAGAGCGACCTGGAACTCGGTCCCCAGTGGGACGAATATTTGAATGAAATGGGAGACGGGAGGGATTACGGCTCCGCAGAAGCGGACGACAAGGAACTCCCGTCCTACGACCAGACGTTGACCCGGCTCCCCTCGCTCTCCGATCATCTGCTGTGGCAGCTCCACCTTTCCCTGGCGGCGCCCGACGTCGTCAAGGGAGGAGAGTGGATCATCGGCAACCTGGACGATGACGGCTATCTCCGCGCAACGCTTGAGGAGCTTGTCCAGCAATCGAATCTCCCGCTCGCGGTCATGGGCCGCGCGATGGAGCTTATCCATACCTTCGACCCCGTGGGGGTGGGAGCGCGCGACCTCAGGGAGTGCCTGCTCATCCAGGTCCGGCAGCTGGATATGGAAGGCACGCTCGTCGAGAAAATCATCGCCGCCCATCTTCCCGACCTCGAGAAGAGAAAATATGCGAACATAGCCAAGGCCCTGGGCGTCACGCCGCAGGAAGTGATGGAAGCGTCTCAGGTCATCATTCACGAGCTGGAACCGAAGCCGGGCAGGCCTTATCTCCCCTCCGATACGAACTACGTGGTCCCCGATGTGTATGTCATCAAGGTAGAGGACCGGTACGTGATTCAGCTCAATGACGAGGGTCTGCCGAGGGTGCGGATCAACCCCTATTACCGAAAGCTTTTGAGCCGCAAGGAGAGCATCGACAAGGTAACGAAGGACTATGTCGAGGAGCGGCTCCGCTCGGCGCAATGGCTCATCAAGGGGATGGAACAGCGGAACAAGACGATATACAAAGTTGCCGAGAGCATCGTGAAGTTCCAGCGCGATTTTCTGGACCAGGGGATCACCCTTCTGAAGCCGATGGTCCTCAAGGACGTGGCCGAGGACATCAGCATGCACGAGTCGACAATCAGCCGCGTCACGACGAATAAATACATGCACACCCCGCAGGGGATCTTCCCGATGAAGTATTTCTTCACCACCGGGTTCGCGGCCGGAACGGGGAGCGAGGTTTCCTCGCTGACCGTCAAAGACGCCATTCAAAAGATGATCAGGGAGGAGGACCCCCTGACGCCGCTCAAGGACCAGCAGATCGTCGATGCCTTGAAAGGGCGGGGCGTGGACATCGCGCGGAGGACCGTGGCGAAGTACCGGGAGGAGCTCAGGATCCCGCCGACGAGCGTGAGAAAGAGGACAGGGTAAATAAAATCAAGCACCATATCTCAAATAACAAATCCCAAGTAAATTCCAAAATTCAAACTGCAAATTTCCGGTCATTTGGATTTGGGAATTGGAGCTTACTTGAGATTTGTTTATTGGGATTTGGAATCTGCCTCAAGAGAAGGAGGGCACTATGCAGGTTAGCGTAATCGGAAGACATATCGAGGTGACGGAAGCGCTCAGGCAGTATGCCACGGAAAAATTCAGCAGGCTGGAACGGTATCTCCCGAAGGGCGTCCAGGCGGTGATTACGCTGTCGGTTGTGAAGAAAGTCCACCATTTTGCGGAAGCGGTGATCAGGTCGAACGGCGTGCTGATCCAGGCGTCCGAAGAGACGGAGGAAATGTATTCGGCCATCGACCTCCTGATTGAAAAGATCGAGCGGCGGGTCAGGCGGTACAAGGAAAAGCTGGTGGACCACAAGCACCAGGGCGGGAGGGCGGAAACCGCGGCGAGCGCCCCGGCGTCGCACCCCGAGGACCGCGTCCCGCAGATCATCAGGACCAAACGGTTTGATCTCAAGCCCATGCTGCCCGAAGAAGCGGTGATGCAGATGGAGCTCCTGGACAAGGAATTCTTCATCTTCTCGAACGCCGGCAGCGGCCATGTCAACGTTATCTACAGGCGAAAAGACGGCAACGTCGGGCTCATTGAACCCGCTTTATAAGGGCGGGGCGGAGCGATGGTCACGATCAGGGATCTGCTTCAGGATGAACTGATAATCGAAGAGATTGCGGCGACCGACAAGATGGGGGTGCTCCGCGAGTTTGCGCGGCTGTTGAGGGCGACCGGCAGGGTTCAGAAGGAAGAGGAACTCGTCCGCGTTCTGTCCGAGCGGGAGTCCCTCGGCAGCACGGGCATCGGAAACGGCGTCGCCATCCCTCACGGGAAATTGCATAATATTCCGGAGATGATCATGGCCTTCGGCAGATCAAGCCGGGGCGTTGAGTATCAGTCGCTCGACGCACAGCCGGTGCATCTCTTTTTTTTGCTTGTGACGCCTGATGATCAGCCCGGAGATCATCTGAAAGCGCTGGCACGGATATCCCGAATACTTAAAAATCCCGTGCTGCGGGAAGGCCTGATACAGGCTTCCCAACGGCAGGAGCTTCAGAGGCTGATATACGAAGAAGACGGCAAATATCCCGGGCCGCAGTCCGTAAGCGGGAATTGAAGATCACCGTAAGGGACTTGACCGGCGTCGCCCGGGTGCTTGCGGGACGTTTGGGCCTTGGGCGGAAGATCACGTCACCGCAGGTGAGCGCGCCTGAGCTCTCCGCGCCCGCGGTCATGCGGTCGCCGGAGTCGCAGGTGCTGCACATTCGTCCGAGCCAGGCGGCGTATCTGTGCTCGCTTCCGCCGAAGGACCGGGGGAAGGTGATTCAGGCTCTCCTCAGGCACAAGCCGGCGTGCATCGTGGTGAGCGGCGCGACGGTCTGCAAAGAACTCCTCGACAAGGCCGCGGCTTCCAACACCCCCCTTTTGAAATGCGGCAAACTGTCTGAACTGACCCGCCTGCTGGTCGAGCGGCTGGCGCCGAGGGTAAGCCTCCACGGTGTGCTGGTCCAGATATTCGGACTCGGCGTGCTCATCATGGGCGAAAGCGCAGTCGGCAAGAGCGAGGCGGCCCTTGATCTCGTGCTCCGCGGTCACAAACTGACCGCCGATGATCTGGTGCTCCTCGAAAAGACCGGCGGCGATATCAGCGGGAGGCCCCCCGAGCTGGGGGCGGACCTGTTGCAGATCCGGGGACTCGGAATCATCAACGTCAAGGCGCTGTACGGCGAATCGGCCACGGTCGCCTCGTCCCGCGTGGGTCTCGTCGTGGAGCTGGAGGAATGGCAAAAAGGTCATCACTACAGCCTGGTCGGTCTGCGCGAGCGGCGTTATCGCCTGCTGGGCGTCAATCTGCCCTTCCTGAAATTGCCGGTGAAGCCGGGGCGAAACATGGCAACGCTCATCGAAGTGGCGGCGAGGAACCAGATCCTGAAAAACCGCGGTGTGTTCACGGCGCGGGACCTGAACAGGCGGCTCCGGAAGAGGCTTACAGAATGAATCGTACGCGCATGGTCGTCGTGACCGGTCTTTCGGGCTCCGGCAGGAGCGCGGCGCTCAAGGCCTTTGAGGACATCGGGTACTATTGCGTCGACAACCTTCCGCTGGCCCTGCTTTCTTCATTCGTCGAGTTTGCCCTGCGTTCGGAGGAGGCCTCCCGGTCGGCGATCGGAATCGACATCAGGGAACGAGGGTTCCCCGTCCAGTTTCCGGATTTGTACGGCGAGCTGAAAGCCGGCGGCCGGCCCATCGAACTGCTGTTCCTGGACGCGACCGACCAGACGATTGTCAGGCGTTTCAGCGAAACACGGAGACCTCACCCCCTGTCACGGGGCACAACGCCGCTTCTTGACGGCATCAGGAAGGAGCGGGCGGCGCTCGGAGAGGTCAAAAAACTGGCCGGCAGGATCATCGATACGTCGGACTTCACGGTCCATGACCTGCGTCAGGCAATTGAACGGTATTACACGGAAGGCGACGCCGACAGGCCCATGGTCATTACGCTCGTTACCTTCGGATACAAATACGGCGTGCCGTACGAGCTGGACCTGATGTTCGACCTGAGGTTTTTGCCGAACCCGCATTTCGTTCCCGAGCTGCGGGCGCTTACGGGCGAGGACGCGAGCGTCAGGGAATACATCATGACGCGGCCCGATGCCGGAGAATTTCTCGACCGGCTAACGGGGTTCCTCGCATATCTTCTGCCGCGGTACCGGAGCGAGGGAAAGAGCTATCTCACCATCGGCTTCGGATGCACGGGCGGCAGGCACCGGTCGGTGGCCCTCGCCGTGATGGTCGCGGAACTTCTCAGGACGAGCGGCTACGATGTGAATATCAAACATCGGGACATCGGCGTGTAACAGATTGCGGAATGCGGATTGCGGAATGAAAATCATGAAAAACCGTCCAGCAGGCCGTTTGATTAGATTTATTCCGCACTCCGCACTCCGCAATCCGAAATAATAAAAGGAGACGTGGCATGATCGGACTTGTTGTGGTGTGTCATGAGGACATGGGCGCCGAACTGGTTAAGGCCGCGGAGATGATCGTCGGCAAGATCGACGCAGTGGCGGCAGTCAGCGTCAAGCAGGAGAGCGCCCCGGAAATACTCAGGGACGAGCTCCAGGCCGCCATAAAAAAAGTCGACCGGAAAAAGGGCGTCATGCTGTTTACCGATATGTTCGGCGGCACGCCGTCCAATATCGCCCTTGCCTTCCTCGGAGAGACCGTGGAAGTAGTGACCGGCGTCAACCTGTCGATGTTGATCAAGTTCGCGAACCACCGGGACGAGAAGCCGCTGTCCGAACTCGCGAGGCTCGTACAGGAGGCCGCGCAGAAGAGCATCGTGATCGCGAGTCAGATGCTGAAGGGGAAGAAATAAGCCGCTATGATCGTTTTTATCCGGATAGACGACCGGTTGATCCACGGCCAGGTCGTGGAGGGGTGGGTGAACTTTCTGAAGGCGACCTGCCTCCTCGTCGCGGATGACGCCGTTGCGTCGAGTACGCTTCAGCGCGACATCATGGAATTGTCGGTTCCCCAGGGGCTGAAGGTATTCATCGGGAAAGTTGAGGAGATCTGCGGGCGGCTGCGCACGGCGACGCTGGAGCCGGAGCGCGCCATTCTGCTGTTCTCCAATCCCGCCGATGTCCTGCGGGCCCTCAAGGCGGGGATGGACTGCACCGCCCTGAACATCGGAGGGATGCACTATGTGCCGGGAAAACGCAAACTCATGGATGTTCTTGCGGTAAACGACTCCGATCTGGAGGCCCTCAGGGCAATAGCAGGCAGGGGGGTTCCTATCAGCATCCAGACAGTGCCGACTCAGCGGCCGATTCCTCTTGAAAAGATTCTCACTGCCTGTGCCCTGGTTAAAAGTAAAGAGTAAATAAGTAATAGGTGAAAAGTAAAAAGTAATAAGGAACAAGCAGCAATTTAAAAAGGATCATTCAATGCCGGTTTTTGATGCGCACATGGTCCTTGTTGTGCTGGGGGTCGCGGTTGTCGGCGGGGTCCTCGGACTCGACCGGACCGCGGCAGGTCAATTCATGATCTCCCAGCCCATCGTCGCGGGGCCGGTCACGGGGTGGCTGCTCGGGGACCCTACCGCGGGGATCATTATCGGTTCGGTGCTTGAACTGGTATGGCTTCTCGATCTGCCGGTGGGCACTTTTGTGCCCGCGGACGCGACTATCGGGACCGTGTCGGCCACTGCGGTCGCAGCGCTGGGGAGTCAGGCGGACGCGTCGCTCCCGGTCACGGGCTTCAGCATCCTTCTGGCGACCGCGGCTGTGCCGGTGACGATGAAAGCCGATGCCCTGGTCCGGAAATGGAACTCCCGGCTGTCCGATGCGGTCCTGACGGCATCAGGGAAGAGCAAGGGCAGCGCCCTGTCCCGGGCGCAGTTTACCGGACTCGCGTTTTTTTTCCTGAAATCATTTGTCCTCTGCTGTTTTTTTGTTCCGCTGGGAGTGGCGGCTGCCGGCTTCTTCGCGCGTATGCCCGACGTTTTCCACAGGGCGATGTCACTGTACGTGAAATTTCTTCCCCTGCTGGGCGTGGCACTGGTGGTCCGCAAACTGTCGATAAAAACAGTTGACGCCTATGTGCTCGCCGGTTTTGTGTCCGCCGCGGTCTTCGGACGGATATTCCATGCTCCCGCGCTTGCCGTAGTGATGCTGTCGGCGACCGCGGGTTGGTTGGGGGCCGCATACCATGAACGGCGGACGTGACGCCATAGGGACGCCGGACCTTCTCGCGGTTTTCCGGCGGGCATTTCTGATCCAGGCATCGTGGAGCTTCGACCGGATGCAGACCCTGGGTTTCGCGTACGCCATGGAGCCGGTGCTTAAAAAACTCTATCCGGACCAGGCTGAATACGAGGCCCGGATGAGGGTCCATCTGGAATATTTCAATACCCAGCCCTACTTCGCCTCCTTCATCCTTGGCGCGGCCGTGCGGATGGAACAGGACCGGGCAGAGGGCAGGAACAGGGATGCGGACGTGGCCGGTCTCAAGGCGGCGCTTATGGCGCCGCTCGGCGCCCTCGGCGACAGTTTCTTCTGGGGTGCCCTGAAACCGTTCGCTGCGGTTGCCGCCGTCGCCTTGCTCATGACCGGGGCCTGGTGGGCGCCGATTTTTTTTCTCGCGTTTTTCAACATCTGGCATGTCGGTCTCAGGCTCGGCCTGCTGTTCTGGGGCTATTCAAGCGGCGGAGACGCCGTTTCACTCATGGCAAGGTTTCGCTTTACGAAAATGACAAAGCGGTTGAAGGTGCTTTCGCTCATCCTGCTTGGGTGCATTCCGGGCATGATGCCCTTATGGCGACCGGAGTTCAGTCTTGCGTACGGCGTCCCCGCCGCAGTGGTCATGCCGGCGGGGCTGGCCTTTATGCTCCTGTTGGTCGAGGTCATTCGGAGAGGGGTCTCTCCGGTAAAACTCATGCTCGGGCTGGCCGCTCTCTCCCTTGCCCTGGCGTTCGCGGGAGTGCTCTGATGAAGGAAAAAGAATTGTTGATCGAAAATAAGCTGGGCCTTCATGCGCGGGCGGCGGCCCAGATCGTGAAGACCGCGAGCGCGTACAGCTCGAAGGTCACTTTCATGAAAGACGGCCTGGAGGTCGACGGCAAGAGCATCATGGGGATCATGATGCTTGCGGCGGCCAGAGGGAGCACCGTCCGCCTCGCGGTGCAGGGAGAGGATGAAAAGCAGGCAGCCACAGATCTGGAGAAGTTGTTCAGGGACAAGTTCGGGGAAAAGGAATAAGTTCAGAGTTCAGGGTTCAAAGTTCAAAGTTTGGGATAGAGAAAATCACAGTACGGAGTACAAAGTACGGAGTATAGGAACCAGTAATGCACGAAAAAACGTATAGAGGCATCGTGGCGTCGCCCGGCATCGTCATCGGGCGGGCCTACCTTCTGGACCGGCGCAAGGTGGTCGTTGCGGGCAGGCGGATCGAGGATGCCAGCGTCAAGGACGAGGTTGCGCGGTTCAGGAAGGCGGTTGAGCTTTCCAAGGCCCAGCTCGAGGACCTGAAGAAACGGTTCACCCGGGGGCTCGGGAAGTCCCACCTCTACATCCTCGAAACACATATCATGCTGCTCGAGGACAAGATGCTCGTCGACGGCGCCGTCAAGCGGATCAAAGAGTCGCTCCTAAACGCCGAGGGAGCGCTCAAGGAAACGATCGCCGCCATCGGCGAGAAGTTCGATACCATCGAGGACGAGTATCTGCGGGAACGGAAACACGACGTGGAACAGGTCGGCGAGCGTATTCTCCGGAACCTCGTCGGCCATAAGCAGGAAAGCCTCGCGGACATCAAGGAAGAGGCCGTGATCATAGCTCACGACCTCGCACCCAGCGATACTCTCATGATGCGGAAGGACAAGATCCTCGGGTTCGCCACGGACGCGGGCAGCCGGACGTCCCATACCGCTATTCTGGCCCGCTCGCTCGGCATCCCGGCCGCTGTCGGCCTCGAGAACATTACGGCGTCGGTCAAGACCGGCGATGTCGTGATCCTCGACGGCATCCACGGCGTGGTGGTCGTCGATCCCGACGAAGAGACCTTCCTCGAATATCTCAAAAAACAGCAAAAATATAAATATTTCGAGCTGGAGCTGGAGAAGCTCAAAACGCTGCCGGCCGAGACGCTTGACGGCCACGTCATTCATCTCCAGGGCAACATAGAATTGCCCGAGGAGGCCATGTCCACCGCGGAACACGGCGGCGCCGGCATCGGTCTCTATCGTACGGAGTTTCTGTTCCTGAACCGGACGACCATGCCGACGGAAGAAGAGCACTACCATGCGTACCGCCACGTGGCGGAGCGGACGGCGCCTCACGAAGTGGTGATCCGGACGCTCGACGTGGGAGGGGACAAGGTCTGGCCGGAGGGCGGTTTCGAGAAAGAGGCGAACCCCGCGCTCGGCCTGCGGGCGATCAGGTTCTGCCTGCAGAAGAGGGACATTTTCAAGACCCAGCTCCGGGGCATTCTCCGGGCTTCCGCTCACGACAATGTCAAGATCCTGGTCCCCATGATTTCCGGTCTGCCGGAACTGTATGAGACGAAGAAGATGGTTGAGGAAGTGAAGGACGAACTCAGGTCCGAGGGCAAGGCGTTCAACGAAGCGGTCAAGATCGGCGTCATGATCGAGATCCCGTCGGCCGCTCTGATAGCGGATCTGCTGGCGCGGGAAGTAGATTTTTTCAGCGTCGGCACCAACGACCTGATCCAGTACACGCTCGCCATCGACCGGCAGAACGAGCACGTCGCCTACATGTATGAGCCGCTTGATCCGGCCGTGCTTCGTCTGCTCCACTACGTGTCCGGCGCGGCGCGGGAGGCGAAGATCCCACTCGCGATGTGCGGCGAGATGGCCGGCGATCCCCTTTACGCCGCTATCCTTCTCGGCATGGGGTTTCAGCACCTCAGCATGAACGTGGCATCGATACCCTGGGTCAAAAAAGTGATACGGTCGGTCCGCATGCAGGACGCGATCGAGCTCGCCTCGCTCGTCATGCAGCAACCCACAGCCGCGCTTGCTAGGAAAACGGCCGAAAACTTCATGGAAGAGCGGTTCCCGGATTTGATGGCGGAGATGTGACGCAATTTCGGAATGCGGAATGTGGACCGGGCAGCTCTTGAAATTTAATCAGCAATCCGCATTCCGCCTGCACCCAGCGCTTACGAGTGCTTAGCGCGAGTGCAGGGCGAAATCCGGAATGGAGAGGGAGTACAGCGTGCCGAATACGGAATGCGAAGCAGACCGGCTGGCAAATGCCGGAGAAACAGACCGAAAGACAACCCGGGCCCACGGCGGAAACATTTATCAGGCTGCGCGGCAGTTCGGCATCGATGCAAGGAAAATCATCGATTTCAGCTCGAACGTAAACCCGCTTGGGCCTTCCTCGCTCGCGAAGCGCGCGGCAAAGAGGTCTCTCTCGGTCATCGGCAGCTATCCGGACCCGGAGATGACCGACCTCCGGAGGGCGATTGCGCGGTACTTCGGCATCAAGCCCGAACAGGTCCTGTGCGGCAACGGCGCAAATGACCTTATTCATCTCATTCCGCGCGTGTTCAGACCGAAGAACGTGCTCGTTCTCGCGCCGACCTTCCCGGAATATGCTTTCGCGGCAGCGGACGCGGGAAGTAATGTGGTGACGCTTTCGCTCAAGGAGCGTGACGGGTTCCGCGTGGACCCGGTGGAAATGGCCTTTGCGCTCAAGGGCGTTGACCTGGCGTTCCTGTGCAACCCGAACAATCCCACCGGCCAGCTCATTCCGAAGGCCGAGATGCTCGAGATTGCGCGGTACGCGCTGCAGCAGGGCGTGAGGCTCGTGGTGGACGAAGCGTTCATGGATTTCATCGGCTCCGAATCGATCGTCAAGGAAGCGGTGCAGACGTCGAACGTCATCTGTCTCCGGACCTTCACGAAATTTTTCGGCATGCCCGGCCTGCGGACCGGCTACGCGGTGTCCGATGAAACGACCATCGCCGCCCTGCGGGACGGACAGGAGCCGTGGACCGTGAGCATTCCGGCGGAGCAGGCCGCGATCGCCGCGCTGAACGATTGGGGGCACAGCAAGAAGACCCTCCGCCTCATCGAGAAGGAACGGGACCGCCTGATCGCCGCGCTCCGGCTTTTGCCCGGCGTGGAAACCTTTGCCGGCGGAGTCGCGAACTTCATCCTCATCAAATGCATCTCCGCCGACACGTACGCGCTTCGGCACAAGCTGGGCTCGCGCGGCATGCTGGTGCGGGACTGCTCCTCCTTCCCCGGACTCGACGACCGCTACATCAGGATTTCGGTCAGGACAAGGTGCGACAATCGCCGGCTCATCAAGGCGCTGCGGGAGCTGCTGATTTCGTGAAAACACTTTGCAAAAATCACCTCTCTGTGATAGAGTACTTTTTGAACCATATGAAATCACGAAGGATTTTTGCCGAGCTTGCGGAAAAAATGCCCTCAATTGCCGCGGGATAGTTCTTCTTTTCCCGTTGGGGGCGGCCGGCAAAGCTCGAATTGATTTTCATTCCCCTGACGCGCCGGGGGGATGAAAATCGGAGGACAGGTCATGGAACCGATCATGTGTCCCTTTTGCGGAGGGACGAACCTCTTTCAGGAAGACGACTACAGCCTCGAGATGGATTTCGAATACTGGACCATTCACCACTGGGAGTGTCTGGACTGCGCGCAGTCATTCGACAAAATAGAGATCCTGCCCGCTTCCAACGCCTTCGAGGAAATCAATGAAAGCACCATCCACTGAGGATTTGCGATTGACGATATCTGATTGCTGATGCTCTATCTGAAACACCGGATTCCCGATTAAACCTTCGGGAATGACATTTATCAATCATTTTTTCGTCATCCCCGAGTTCTTCTATCGGGGATATGGTTCAAGATGCTGGGGTAGTTGAGTCGAGTGGATATCCCTATAACTTCTTGAACAACCGTCAATCATAAATCCAAAGCAGAACGAATGACAACGGAATCCATCAATAACGTGCAAGAACACTCGACAGCATCTCCGCCGCAGCCGCCGATTTCGGACAGGCCGACGGCGGCGCGCATCGATCTTGCCGCTCTCGAACACAATTACCGGGAAGTGGTCCGCCGCGCAGAAGGCCGCAAGGTCCTCGTTGTCGTCAAGGCCCGGGCCTACGGCCACGGCGCGGCGACGGTTTCCCGCCGTCTCCTGGAACGGGGCGCCGACATGCTCGGTGTGGCCATCGTCGAAGAGGGGCGGGAGCTGCGCGAGGCCGGCATCAACGCGCCGGTCCTGGTCATGGGCCCGCTCTTTCCCGGGCAGGCCGCCGCGGTCGTCGCATTGCGGCTGACGCCGGCCGTCTTCACGATGCCGTTTGCGCTGGCCCTTGCTCAGGCCGCGCAGGAGCGGAACGCGAGAGTTTCCGTTCACGTGAAGATCGATACGGGAATGGGCAGGATCGGCATTCCGCCCGAGACCGCGCCGGATTTTATCGCGGACCTTCAACGTCTCGGCAACATCGACGTAGAGGGGCTCATGACGCACTTTGCCGACGCCGACCTCCGGGACAAGGCGTTTGCGTCAAGACAGATGGACCGCTTCGAGGCGCTCCTCAAAACGCTCGACGCCCGGGGGACCCGCATCCCGCTGCGCCACGCCGCCAACAGCGCGGCCGTGCTCGATTTCCGCCGCGCGCTCTTTACCATGGTCAGGCCCGGCCTGATGCTGTACGGATACAATCCCCTTGAGGCGGGCCTGAACAAGGCGGACCTCATGCCGGTGCTTTCGCTCGTAACGCGCATCGCTTTACTGAAGAACGTGCCGGCGGGCGTCCCGATCAGCTATGGCCGGACGTTCACGACCCGGCGCGAAAGCCTCATCGCCACGCTGCCGATCGGATACGCCGACGGGTACAGCCGCGGGCTTTCGAACAAGGCAGAGGCGCTCGTGCGCGGCTCGCGCGCGCCGATCGTGGGCCGGGTGTGCATGGACATGTGCATGATCGACGTGACCGGCGTCGCCGGGGTCCGCGAAGGAGACGAGGTCGCGCTGATCGGCGGCCAGGGCAAGGAACGGATCACGGCGGACGAACTGGCCGAAAAAACGGGAACGATTTCGTACGAGGTGCTTTGTGGAATCAGCGCTCGGGTCCCGAGGATTTATGACTAGCTGGCTGGAGTTTGTGGGCCGCAGGACCTCGGCCGTGTTCGCCGAGGTGGGCGCGGTCCTCGTTTTTCTGCTGCAGACGCTCCGCTGGACCGTAAGCCGGCCGTTCTATCTGAAGAGCGTGCTGAAGCAGATGGAGCAGATCGGGTTCAACTCGATCCCGGTCGTGCTCACCACGGCGCTCTCCACCGGCATGGTGCTGGCCCTTCAGAGCTATACGGGCTTCAAGCGGTTCGGCGCCGAAACGCTCATCGGCACGGTCGTCTCGCTTTCCATGACGAGGGAACTGGGGCCGGTCCTTACCGGCCTGATGGTCGCGGGCAGGGCCGGCGCGGCCATGGCCGCGGAACTCGGCACGATGCGCGTGACGGAGCAGATCGACGCGCTCACGACCCTCGCAACGAACCCGATGAAGTACCTGGTCGTTCCCCGGTTCGTCGCGAGCACGGTGATGATGTTCTTTCTCACCATCCTCGGCATGATCATCGGCATCATCGGCGGATATTTCGTGGGCGTGAAAGTGCTGGGCACGAACCCGGTCACCTATATCAACAACAGCATCAACTACACCGAGGTGACGGACATCTGGTACGGGCTGATCAAGGCGCTCGTCTTCGGCGCCGTGATAGGCATCATCGGCTGCTACAAGGGATTCAACACCGAAGGCGGGGCCGAAGGCGTAGGCAAGGCGACGACCGGCGCCGTGGTGGTCTCGTGCATGCTGATCCTGATCCTGGATTATTTCCTGTCCGCTCTGTTATGGTGAGGATGGCAGTGAAGAGTGAATGGCAAAAAGTGATGGTTTCGTAAAAAGTCGTCATTCCCGCTTGTCGGGAATCGGAGTGCATAACGCACGGAAAAGGAAGGATTCCGGACAAGCCGGAATGACACCGTAGAGGCTATCTCCGACTTTTTACGAGTTCATCAAAAGTGGAAAGTAAAAAAAATTGAATCTATGGCAATGATTGAGATCATCAATCTGCACAGGAGTTTCGGCAGGCTGCACGTGCTCCGCGGTATAAACCTCACGGTGGAAAAAGGCGAGAGCATGACCGTGATCGGCGGCAGCGGCAGCGGCAAGAGCGTGTTGATCAAACACATCATCGGGCTGCTGTTTCCGGACAAGGGCAAGGTGGTCGTGGACGGGCAGGCGCTGAACGACCTCGATGAGTTCGGCCTGAACGAGATGCGGAAGAAGTTCGGCATGCTGTTCCAGATGGCCGCGCTTTTCGATTCGCTCACGGTCTGGGAGAACGTGGGGTTTTCCCTGAAGCGCCATACGAAACTGTCCGACCGGGAGATTCGGAAGATCGCGACCGAAAAGCTCGCACTCGTGGGCCTGAAGGACGTGGAGGACAAGATGCCGTCGGAACTTTCCGGCGGCATGAAAAAGAGGGTCGGGCTCGCCCGGGCGATCGCCATGGACGCGGCGATCATTCTTTACGATGAGCCCACGACTGGCCTGGACCCGATCGCGGCCGACGCCATCAACGATCTGATCGTGGACCTGCGGAAGAAGCTCGGCGTCACTTCCGTGGCCATCACCCACGACATGCACAGCGCGTACAAGATCTCGGACCGGATCGCCATGCTGTACAAGGGCGAGATCCTGGAGGTCGGCACGCCCGAGGAAATCAAGGGAACGACGAACCCCATCGTCCGCCAGTTCATCACGGGAAGCGCGGTGGGGCCGATTACCGCAGAGTGAAGCGATTGCGGACTTCGGATCTCGGAATGCGGATTGAAAACCATTGAAAACCGCCTATCAGGTCGTTTGATGGAATTTATTCCGCAAGTCGCAATCCGAAATCCGCAATGAGAACGGAGTTTTCATGGCGAAACTGAGCGCAGAGGCAAAGGTGGGCTTGCTGGTGATCGTGGGGTCCATGGTCCTGCTGTACATGACCTTTGTCGTCGGCAAGTACGAGTTCGGCGAGAAGAAGGGATACATCGTTCAGGCGGTCTTTGACTCCGTGGCCGGGCTCGATACCAAGTCCTATGTCCGGATGGCCGGGGTCAAGATCGGCGTCGTGGAAGATGTGGAGCTGGAAGACAGCCGCGCGAAGGTGACGCTGCGGATCGAACCGGGTGTGCGCATTTTGCGCAGCACCGAGGCCATGATCAAGACCATGGGCCTCCTCGGTGAGAGATATGTCGAGTTCGTGCCGGTCAGGACGGACCAGCCCCGAACGCCTCCTACCGATGCATCCTATTACCGTCCGGGCGAGCGGGTGCAGGCGACCGTGTCGCCGAGCGACGTGGACAAGCTCATCAACCAGCTTTCCTCCATTTCCGACGATATCAAGCAGATCACGGCGTCGTTCAGGCAGGTCTTCGGCACCGGGCGCGGGGCGCAGTCCATGGAGGACATCCTGCACGACCTGCGGCAGACCACGGCGAACATCAAGGATTTCTCCCATACGCTTCGGAGCGACGGCAGCGAACTTGTCGTGAGGCTCAATGAACTGGTCGCCGGCCTCAACGGGGTCGTCGAAGACAACCGTGACAACCTGAAAGTCACGATGGAGAACGTCAGGGAGGCGTCGAAGAGCGCCGAACTCGCCCTGGCCGCCATCGACAACGCGGCGCGGAAGATCGACCGGGGCGAGGGTACGCTCGGCAAACTGGTGAACGATGACGGCATGTACACGAGCATCGACAGCGCCGCCCGGGGGCTCGGCGATTACGTATCACGGGTGGAGCGCCTGAAGACGGTCATTGCCTTCCGGAGCGAGTATATGTTCCCGGAGGCCAAGAGCTATGCGACGCTGGAACTCAAGCCGCGGCCGGACACGTCGTATATCCTCGAGATAACATCCGACCCCTTTGGGAAGTTTACCAGAACGGTAACGTCAACAACGCCGCCGGGAGGGGCGGTTGTGACCGAGACGTTCGAGGACAAGCTGCAGTTCACCATCGAGTACGCGAAACGGTGGGGTAATCTCGCCCTTCGCCTCGGGCTTATCGAATCGACCGGGGGCGTCGGGGCGGACTACTACGCCTTCGACGACCGGCTGAAATTCAGCATCGATTCCTGGAACTACGGCAGCAAGGAACCGGACAACGAAAACGCCCATCTGAAGGCCACGGCGAGCTACAGCCTGGGCAAGGTTTTTTTCATCAACGCCGGTTATGATAACCCTCTGAACTCACGGCGGGCCGCGCCGTTCGCCGGCCTCGGCCTGCGGTTCGATGATGAGGACCTCAAGTATCTTATGGGAAGCGTGCCGATACCGAAGTAGATCAGTTCAGAGTTCTAAGTTCAAAGTTCAAAGTATCAGAGAGCAGGGATGAAAGAATAACGAAGCAGTGCTTAATGATAGCCGCTTCTCACTCTGAACTGTGAACTGCTTTCTTGACATTTCGAGGGTAGTTTCATAGAATGCATTCGGTGAATTGACTGTGAACAAACCGATTACAAAAGCGGTGTTTCCCGCGGCCGGCCTGGGCACGCGGTTTCTGCCGGCCACCAAGGCGTCTCCGAAAGAGATGATGCCGCTGGTGGACAAGCCGCTTATCCAGTATGTCGTCGAGGAGGCGGTTTCGTCCGGCATTGAGGAGGTCGTCGTGATCACCGGCCGCGGCAAGCGGGCGATCGAGGACCACTTTGACGTTGCCTTCGAACTCGAGGAAGACCTCAAGGCGAAGGGCAAGCACAAGCTGCTCTCGGAAGTGCAGCGCATCGCCAATCTGGTGACGTTCTGCTATATTCGGCAGAAAAAGGCGCTGGGGCTCGGCCACGCCGTGTTGACGGCCAAGCGGATCGTCGGCGACGAAGCCTTCGCGGTGCTGCTGGGCGATGATATCATCGATTCGGAGGTGCCGGCGCTCAGGCAGATGATGGACGTTTATGCGCGGTACCCCGCAACCATCCTCGCCATACAGAAAGTTCCGAAGGCGCAGACCCAGAACTACGGCATCATCGCTGCGAAAAAGATCGAGGACGGGGTCTACCTCGTCAGCGACCTTGTGGAAAAACCGTCGCCCAGCGAAGCCCCGTCGAATCTGGCCATCATCGGCCGTTATATCCTGACCCCGGAAATTTTCGGCGCCCTCGAGCAAACGAAACCGGGCAAGGGCGGAGAGATCCAGCTGACCGACGGCCTGCGGCTCCTGATGCAGAAACAGCCGATCTATGCCTATGAGTTCGACGGTGTGCGGCATGACGCGGGCGACAAGCTGGGGTTCCTCAAGGCGACCGTCCAATTCGGCCTGAAGAACGGTGAATTCGGAAATGAGTTCAGGAATTATTTGAAAAAGCTGAAGCTGTGAATGCTTTTTGCAGTCGCTCCATTATTGTCATTCCCGCAGCGCTTCTGAGCGGGAATCTGGTTCAAGCTGATTGCATCACCATATCCCCGATAGCAGCATTCGGGGATGACAAATTTTTCGCATAGGCATCTGGCTTTTTGATCATTGGATTTCGGAATTTATTGGTAATTTGTTTTTTGCGCTTTGAGCTTTTTCCCTCACTATTGTACAACAGGAGGCCGTTTTGGCAAAGACCGAGACAAAAAACATGGATATCCAGCAGTCGATCGAGATCCCCAAGAAGATCCCCTTGCTGCCGATCCGGGACATCGTGGTGTTCCCCTACATGGTGCTGCCGCTGTTCGTGGGCCGGGAAATGTCCATCAAGGCCATCGAAGTGGCGCTTGAGGGGAACCGCATGATCTTCCTGACCTCCCAGAAGGACATCAACGTGGAGAACCCGTCGCCTTCGGACCTCTATTCCATCGGCACCGTCGGCGTGATCATGCGGATGCTGAAGCTTCCCGACGGCCGCATCAAGATCCTCGTCCAGGGAGTGGCGAGGGCGAAGACGACCAAGTTCCTGCAGAAAGAGCCGTTCTACCAGGTCGAGATCAAGGCGATCCCCGACGTCCCCGCGCCGATCAATCTTGAGACCGAGGCGCTGATGCGGAACGTGAAGGAGCAGATCGAGAAGCTCGTGTCCTTCGGCAAGGTGATCCTTCCGGACATCATGGTCGTCATCGAGAACGTGGACGATCCGGGAAAACTCGCCGACCTTGCGGTCGCCAACATGGGGCTCAAAGTCGAGCAGGCCCAGGAGATCCTCGAGATCACGGACCCCATGCAGCGGATCAAGCGCATCAATGACGCGCTGGGCAAGGAGATCGAGCTCCTTTCCATGCAGCAGAAGATCCAGGCCGACGTGCGCGGCGAAATCGACAAGACCCAGCGCGAGTATTTTCTGCGGGAGCAGCTCAAGGCGATCCAGAAAGAGCTCGGCGATACCGACGACCGTTCCGAGGACATGCGTGAACTCCGGGAAAAAATCAAGGAAGCGAAGCTCCCGGAGAAGGCGGCCAAGGAGGCCGATAAGCAGCTCCGCAGGCTCGAGCGGATGCACCCCGACGCGGCCGAAGCGTCCATGACCCGCACCTACATCGAATGGCTCGCGGAACTCCCCTGGAGCAAGGCCACGAAGGACAACCTCGACCTCAAGGCGGCGCACAAGGTGCTGGAGGAGGACCACTACGACCTCGAAAAGGTGAAAGAGCGCATCATCGAATACCTGGCCGTGCGCAAGCTCAAGGAAAAGATGAAGGGGCCGATCCTGTGTTTCGTCGGCCCTCCGGGTGTGGGAAAAACCTCGCTGGGGAAATCGATCGCCCGCGCCCTGGGCCGGGAATTCGTGCGCATCTCGCTCGGCGGCGTGCGCGACGAGGCGGAGATCCGCGGCCACCGCAGGACGTACGTGGGCGCGCTTCCCGGCAGGATCATCCAGGGCATCAAGACCGCGGGCAACAACAACCCGGTCTTCATGCTCGACGAAATCGACAAGATCGGCGCCGATTTCCGGGGTGACCCGTCTGCGGCCCTGCTCGAAGTGCTCGATCCCGAGCAGAACAACTCATTTTCCGACCATTACATCGGCCTGCCCTTCGATCTCTCCCGCGTCATGTTCATCACCACCGCGAACATGACCGACCCGATCCCCGGCCCGCTGAAGGACCGGATGGAGATTATTCGCCTGTCCGGCTACACCGAGCAGGAAAAGCTCGGCATCGCGAAGAGTTACCTGGTCCCGCGCCAGCTGACCGAGCACGGCATAACGGACAAGAACATCAGCATACCCGACAAGACGATCCTCCAGGTCATTGCCCAGTACACCCGCGAGGCGGGGGTCAGAAACCTGGAGCGCGAGATAGCGCACCTCTGCCGCAAGGTGGCGCGGAAGATCGCGGAAGGCGAAACCGAGCTGTTCACCATTACGCCGGCCAACCTGCACACGTATCTGGGCGTGCCCAAGTTCCTCCCGGAAGTGGAACGGGAGAAGGACGAGATCGGTGTCGTGACGGGGCTTGCCTGGACGGAGACGGGCGGCGACATCCTGTATATCGAAGCGACGACGATGCGGGGGAAAGGGTCGCTTACGCTCACCGGCCATCTGGGGGACGTCATGAAGGAATCGGCCCATGCCGCGCTCACGTACGTGCGCTCGCGCGCCGGGAGTCTGGGCATCCAGCCCGAAGTGTTCGGCAAGACCGACGTGCACATCCATGTGCCTGCGGGCTCGATCCCCAAGGACGGGCCGTCCGCGGGAGTGACCATGGCGACGGCACTTGCCTCGGTCTTCACCAATGTGCCGGTGCGGAGGGACATCGCCATGACCGGAGAAGTGACGCTGCGGGGGCGGGTGATGCCGATCGGGGGACTGAAGGAAAAGACGCTCGCCGCTCGCAGGGCCGGGATCAAGACCATGATCATCCCGAAGGAGAACGAGAAGGACCTCGAAGATATTCCGAAGTACCTGCGGAAGGACATGCATTTCATCTTCGCAACGACCATGGACGACGTGATCTCGTCGGCTCTCCGTAAAAAACAGCCCCGCCGCATAGTCCAGAAGAGGTTGCCCGGCAGGTCGCATGTGACGCATTAAATATGATTTCGGAGTGTACCCACTCGCGCGAGCACTCGTAATCGCTGGGCACAGGCGGAATGCGGAGTTCGGAGTGAAGAGATTATTACAATAGCGAACCCTTTTTGTCATTCCCGAACGCCTTTATCGGGAATCCAGGTTTTTCAAGAAAAGCGAAATCAAGGTCACTGTATTCAGGCTTACGTCATGCCGGAATGACGCGAAAAAACGTGTGTTAGCAAAAATCCGCTTTAGTAGTTATTAAGAGCATGAAACTATCAGACCTTGGTGAATTCGGCCTGATTGAAAAAATACGGAAATCGTCCATTCCTCCCGCGCCCCCGGTGCTGACCGGCATCGGGGATGACGCCGCGGTCCTGCGGATGTCCGCGTCCTCGTCGCTGCTTGCCACGACGGACATGCTTATCGAGGGCGTGCATTTCGACCTTTCCTATACCGATTTCCACTCCCTCGGCTGGAAGTCCGCTGCGGTCAACCTGAGCGATATTGCCGCCATGGGAGGCCTTCCCCGTTTTTGTCTGACGTCGCTCGGCATCCCCCCGTCCGTCTCCGTGGAACAGGTATCCGAATTTTACCGGGGGTTGAACGCCCTTTTGCGCCTTCATCAGACGTCGCTGGTGGGAGGCGACACCTGTTCTTCACCGATGGGCATGGTGGTAAGCGTCGTCGTGCTCGGCGAAGCAAAAAAAAAGCAGGTGCTGACCCGGGCAGGGGCGAAGCCGGGAGACCGGATATTCGTGACGGGCACGCTCGGCGATTCGGCGGCGGGGATGGAAATATTGCGGAATGCCCCCTCACCCAACCCTCTCCCCTCAGGGGAGAGGACTAAGGAGAGGGGTGGTACTCGATCCGCAATCCGCAATCCGCAATCCGAAATCCGCTGGCTCATCGAGCGTCATCTCCGGCCCGTGCCCCGCGTCGAGTGGGGCGGAAAGATCGCACATGCAGGGTGCGCGAGCTCGATGATCGACATCAGCGACGGCCTTTCATCCGACCTCTCGCACATCTGCGCGCAGAGCGGCGTGGGGGCGTCCGTTTTTGCGGAGAAAATACCCCTGTCCCCGTCGCTCCGGAAGGCCGCCGCGCATCTCGGCAAAGCACCGCTTCAGTATGCCCTGTCCGGCGGAGAGGATTATGAGCTTCTGTTCACGGTCCCGCCGGCGAAAATAAAGAAGCTTTTGTCTCTCGACCTTCCCGTGGCCGAGATCGGAGAAATCACCCGGACGCGAAAGATGGTGATCGTGGATCGTATGGGTAGAAAGATGGTGCTGAGGCCGACCGGATACAATCATTTTTCGCGCTCCCGGAAACAGTAAAATATATGATGCATTCGTAAGTAAAAAGCGTAAAACCCGACTTTTTTCGAGATCATCAGTATATCATTGAAGTTGAAATTGCACACCGGAGTTGCATGAGAAGATATATCAGAGAACAAATCCGATCTCTCTTCCAATTAAACGACCCGCCGCACAAACTGGCGCTTGCCTTTGCCTCGGGGGTGTTTATTGCCTTTACCCCGACGGTAGGGCTACACCTGATTACCTGCCTTGCAGTGGCGTGGATGTTCCGGTTGAGCAAAATGGTGCTCATAATAGCCTCTTCAATAAACAACCCCTGGACGATCGTCCCTCTGTTCGGCTTTTGTATCTGGTTCGGCATGATAATTACCGGAACGGACGTTTCCATCCCTGACATTGCCTGGAACGAACTCACCATGAGCAGCGCTTATCACACGCTGAGGCCTTTTCTCTGGCCTTATATCGCCGGGACGCTGGTTGTTGGGTCTGTCGCCGCGTTTCTGTCCTATTTTCTGTTTCATTGGGCCGTTGTCCGGTACCGGAAGACGGAAAAACCGTGATGCAATTGTCGAAATGCCCGCCGCAGTACCGGGTTGCTTGTTTCCCAGGGATAGTTTATGATAAGCGTTCATGCGGGCGCTATCATCCATAATACTCGCTGAGCATGGACGAAGGAGCAGGATTCTTTGACACAGCCGCTTATCTCGGTCGTCATCGTCAATTGGAACGGCAAACATCTTCTGACCGAATGCCTTGATTCGCTGCTCGCGCAGGACGTCAGGGATGTCGAGATAGTCCTGGTCGATAACGGGTCGCAGGACGGCTCGGTTGAGTTTGTCCGGGAACGGTATCCGGCCGTACACGTGGTCAACCTGCCGGAAAACCTGGGGTTTGCAGGCGGCAATAATGCGGGGATCCGGGTCGCAAGGGGCAGATTTATCGCCCTTTTGAATAACGACACGAGGGTGGACCATGCCTGGCTCGCGGACCTGCTCGCAGAAGCCGGGGCAAGCCCCCGGACAATCGGGATGTGGGCCTGTAAAATTCTCTCCTACGACAATCCTGATGTTATCGACAACGTGGGGCTTCTCCTGTACCCCGATGGTTTGGGCAGGGGGAAGGGGAGGCTGGAGAAGGACCAGGGACAGTATGATCTTCCGGACGAGGCCCTGTGCCCGAGCGGGTGCGCCGGCCTCTTTCGCAGGGAGATGCTGGATGAAATCGGCCTCTTTGACGAAGAGTTTTTTGCCTATGCCGACGATGTCGATATCGGGCTTCGGGCAAGGCTCGCGGGCTGGGGATGCAGGTATGTTCCGTCCGCCAGGGTCTATCACAAATATTCGTCATCCTCGTCAGCGTATTCGCCGCTCAAGGCCTTCCTGGTCGAGCGGAACCGTATATGGGTGTTGTTGAAATATTATCCGCTGGAATTGGTCCTGCTCAGTCCCTGTTTTACGTTTTTAAGGCTTCTGGTCCATCTTTTCGGCGCGCTTACCGGAAAAGGCGCAAGCGGCAGGTTTACTGAGCAGAATTCGGTGTTCCATGCAATGGGGATCCTCGTCAGGGCATGGGGCGCCGCGCTTGCGGAGCTTCCGGGCATCATCAGGCAGCGGAGGGCTTTTTCCCGCTTCAGACGGATCGGACGACGTGAACTCTATCGCTTGTTCTGCACGTTCCGGATATCGGCGCGGGAAATCGCGCTGAAGGAATAGAAAGTGAGCCTCTGAAGTAAGTTATGAAGGCAGGAAGGCAGCCGCAAACTTCGGTTTGCATGATTTCTGCGATTTGCGGTGTTTCGGTCGCAGGCTAAAGCCTGCGGCTACCAGGTCGTGTCTTTTGTAAATGAGCATTGAACAGCAGATGAAAATACTGATTATCGTACCCGCATACAATGAAGAAGAAAGCCTCCCCGGCGTGATCCATGACCTGAGGGCGCAGGCGCCCGATGCGGACGTGCTCGTGGTGAACGACGGGTCGCGCGACAAGACTTCGCGGATCGCGAGGGAACTGGGTGTGAAGGTCCTGGATCTGCCGTTCAACCTTGGCATCGGAGGGGCGGTGCAGGCGGGGTATCTTTATGCGCACGAGAACGGCTACGATGTGGCAATCCAGTTCGATGGAGACGGGCAGCATCTCGCCGGCGAAATAAAGAAATTGTTTGGACCCCTCGAAGCGGAGAAGGCGGACCTCGTGATCGGCTCCCGCTTCCTGAACCCCGGGGGCTACCGCGCGCCGGCCTTCAGAAAGCTCGGGATAGGGATATTCTCCTTCGTCCTTTCGCGCATTCTCGGCATGGAGGTGACGGACAGCACCTCAGGCTTCCGCGCGGCCAACCGCCGGGTGATTGAATTTTTCGCGCGGAACTATCCCGACGATTACCCGGAGGTTGAGTCCCTGGTGCTTCTGCACAAGATGAACATACGGATGGAGGAGGTGGCCGTGACCATGCGCGGACGGACCGGCGGCAAGTCTTCCATAACTCCCATGCGGTCCGTTTATTATATGCTGAAAGTGCTCATGGCCATATTCATCGACCTGATGAAAAAAGTGAGGTAAACCATGGACATTCTGAAAATACTGGCTGTACTGGGAAGCGGAGCGCTGCTCGTCGTGGTGGTGGAACTGATCCGGAGGGGGAGGTTGAAGGAGCGGTATGCCCTTTTGTGGCTGCTCTCGGGCGGTGTCCTGCTGTTTCTGTCCTCATCGAGGAGTACACTCGACTTCATAGCGCACCTGCTCGGGATTTTTTATCCACCGTCGTTCCTTTTTCTCCTTGCGTTTCTTTTCCTGCTCCTGATCACGCTGCATTTTTCCGTCGTCCTATCCAGTCTGTCGGAAAAAAACAAGAAGCTGGCGCAGGAACTGGCGCTGCTGCGTCGGGAACTGGAGGAGGCGTTTAAACACGGGAAGGAAAAGGGGGAGGCAAGGGGTTGAAAGTCCGGTAAAACGGATATGCGCTCGACACCGGCAGTAACACTGGCGTTATTTTTTGAAAAGATCGCTGTGGGTTCCGGTTCGTTCAAGCCGAAGAAAGTCACTTCCCGAAGTGTAAATCAAAATCCAGTCGGCCTCGATGTGGCAGTCGCGCGACGGCTGCCACGGTCCAATGAGTGAATGATCTCTGTATTGAGGTGAAAGCTGAATACCATCAGAGAGGAGTTTAACCATCGCCCGCAGCTTGCTCAGGTCCTTACCCCGTTTCCGCATTCGCTTGATGTCCCGGGAAAATTGTCTGGTCTGCGAGAGCTTCTTGCTCATTCCCAGCTCTCGAACATTTCCTCCAGAGACTCAAAGTCCTGTATGTCTTGTCCCTGGCGGCTTTTTTCAAGGGTGGCCGCGGTAAGCTCGTTCGGAATCAGGACTGGAAACGGCAAGCCGCCCCGGAGGGATATTTGCCGATAGAAGATGCGAATCGCCTCCGTAGGCGTGAT
The DNA here is from genome assembly GCA_045403145.1 of Nitrospirota bacterium. Lineage (GTDB taxonomy): Bacteria > Nitrospirota > UBA9217 > UBA9217 > UBA9217 > JAJYKN01. The sequence goes on from JAXIPA010000177.1 coordinate 54,458, forward strand.
ACCGAGCTTTCGAAGAACTCCTTCGGCTTTTCGCTTCGTATCCGGTTCAATCCGCGCGTGCACAACTGCTGTCTTCATGCCTTATTTGTATCACGTTTGAAACACAAATGCAAGCCGTTTATGGGGTTGACTTTACCCATGCCCCATGTTACATTTTCTAACGGTTAGTAATGGTTAATCAAGGAGGTTTTGCACTCTTATGCAGGCGATAAATAAAAAAATCAATGGACTGTTCGCGAGCAGGAGGTTCAACTGGATCGCGTTCGCTCTCATTGCGGCGCTGATCCTGATCGCCTATTCGAACACCTTTTACGCAAGTTTTCACTTCGACGACAACCCGTCCATCGTGGAGAACGCGTATATAAAACGATTTACTCTCGACAACATCAAGCATCTGCTCAGCATCAACAGGCCGGTCGTTAATCTCACCCTGATGCTCAATTACAGTCTGAGCGGGCTGAATGTCGTCGGCTGGCATGTTTTCAATATTGCATGCCATATCGCGAACAGTTTCCTGGTATATCTGCTGATCCTCTGGACCCTGGACCTGCCGCTCCTGGCAAAGAGGTATGGTGGAAAGGCGAAGCGGATGGCCCTCTTCGGAGCGCTCCTGTTCGGAGTGCATCCCATTCAGACCGAATCAGTTACCTACATTATTACCCGCACCGAGCTTCTCGCGACGTTTTTTTACCTCGGGGCCTTTCTGTTTTTTATCAAAGGGGCCAGGAAAAATAAATTTGTCTATTTCATCGGTGCGGCATGTTCCGCGTTCCTCTCCGCGGGTTCAAAGGAATGGGCCGTAACCCTGCCTGCCATGCTTTTTCTCTATGACGTCATCTTCCTTTCCGAAGGCAAACTGAAGCCGGCACTGTCCCGCTGGAAGGCCTATGTCCTGATTATACTCTCATGGGGGGTCATTGCGCGTACGTTGAACCTTGTGGCCGGCAGCGGCACCGGCGCGAGTGTGGGGTTCAATATTTCCAATTCGTCCGGAATCCCCCTGAATGCCTGGACATACCTGCTCACTTCTTTCAATGTTATCTGGACGTATATCAGGCTTTTGATTCTGCCGATCAACCAGAACCTTGACTATGAGTACCCCATCGCCCAGACCTTGTTCGCGTTTCCAACGCTGCTTTCATTTATCGGTCATATCGCCGTCGTAGGTGCGGCCTTCTGGCTCTACAGGAAGAAGGGCTGGCTATTGGCCCCCTTCGGCGCGGCCTGGTTCTACATCACGTTGTCGCCGGTGCAGAGCTTTGTGCCGGTCATGGATGTCATTTTCGAGCACCGTTTATATTTGCCGTCAATCGGGTTTTTTATCGTGTTTATCGCCGGCTTCGAGGGGCTTTTCGACTGGTTATCGGAAAAACAGACAGGCACTCATCCGAAAGGGAGCGGCGAGAAGCTGCAGGTATAGCAGTAACAGGGTCAGCAGCCGGACTTTGAACTAAACCACCTTTCGCATATCCAACCTATTCCGTTTCAGGCTTCCGGCAAAGAGCTACAAACTCGTTATACTTGAAAACATGACCAATACTGCGAGGGAAGGGGAAGGAATATTGCCTTTCCACCGTAAGTCCGGCCTCTTTGGCTATTTCCGTTAGCGCGGCGAAATCCGTGAAGGTGACGTGAGAGGGATCGGAGCGAAAGCCCCGTTCCTGGGGCGTAATAAAAACGACCCTTCCCCCCGGACGCAGATAGGTGAGATATGCATTCAATAAAGTGACGACCTCCGACCGTTCCATATGCTCGACAACGTGGGAAAGGAGGATGGCATCAAAACGCGCTTCCCGGGCATACTCACTGCCCTGAAATTCCTCCGGAGTAAACGCAAGTACACCGCGCGATAAAGCAACGTCTACCGAACGGGGATTGTGGTCGATCCCCACTCCGGCTCCACGACCTCCGAGGTTTACCAGGTTGCGGCCGAGACCGCAGCCGAGATCCAGGACAAAACCGAGTTGCAAACGCTGCAGATGCATGCGGTACGGCCTCTGGACATCGAGCAACCGTTTCCACTTGGATTCCAGGCTGATCAGTCGCTCAGTATAGCTTTCTTTTTCAGTGCCATGGTGATCTTGCTGCGTTGCCCCATCACCTTCAAGCCGCATATACGCTTCAAGAAGCCGCTTCGCCATTATCTCTGGCCGCCAATTGCGTTCGAACTCGTCCCGCCCCCTTGCGCCCATCTCCTTCGCAATTGCAGGATTTTCCTTGAACATGAGTATCGCCTTTATCAGTTCTTCTTTGGAACCATAGGGAACAGCCACACCGTTCCCCACAGCCGAAATCCTCCTGGCCGACAGCGTCCCTTCGCCGACAATGATCGGTCTACCAAAGGCCATACTTGTAAAAAGCTTGGTCGGACTTACCCACCTGTGTGCCTCGTTATCCCTGTCCGTCACATAGACGAACAGGTCGAAACCGCTTTCCAGCTCAAACAGTTGGTCGAAGGGGACCCACGATCTATATGTTACATTAGGGTAGTTCCGTGCAGATTCTCCGACCACATCCGCCAGGGGGCCGAAGCCGCCGATTATCAGCTTCACCCCGTGATCCTTCAGCTCCCCAATCGCTTTAATAACCGTGACTAGGTTTCTCCCTTCCGCAAGAGAGCCAATGTAACCAACTACAAAGTCTTCATTTGCAGCGGGTGAAAATTGGGAGATCGTAGGATAGGTCACGTTAGCGATTTCCACAACCCGTTTCGGCCTGGCCCCTTCGTGCTGAGGCAATCTGAGCAAGTCAGTGATAATGAACAGATCAGCATGGGTAATGACAAAGTTTTCGAGCGATTTTGCAATTCCTGCCAGAAATTTAGGCCACCTCTTCGGCAATACGGTATAGTAAGGGTCCAGACACTGATAAACAAATGGTTTGCCCAGTAATTTTGCGGTGATCAAACCCACAAAACCCGTATCGAGGTCTATGGCGTGGATGAAGTCAACCCGTGCAAACGGCAGTTTTATAAGAAGCCATATTTCAAACAGGAACAACTTGAGAAAAGTGCTCAAGTTATAATATCCTGCTTTAATACTGCATTTGACGTAACTTATATTGTTATTTACAGCTATTGGTTGATAGTCTCGCTGCCTGTCCCATATAAAGCAGTCGAGTTTATATGCCTTGGATAGTGTGTTTGCAATTCTTCCAAAGGTCGCTTCCTTTGGATATGATCTGAGTAACGCAATCTTTTTCATAGATTTTGCCTAGCTATAAATTTGGAGCATAAACATCTTGATCCATGAATCATTAACGTTGCTTTCTGCGGTGAAGAAAGGATAATATATTCCGCCTTGCAATACACTCACCGCAGCCCAGATCCAGGACCCTGCTGCCCTTCGGCAGGGACAAAATGAACTTATACCTCAGGTGATAATACCTCAGGTGTTCACGCAGGTTGTTGACGCGTTGCGCCAGTGTCATACCAGGTCCTTTCTCCCAAACCGGCCCCGGTAGGAGTCGATCATCCCCGACCAGATAATTTTAATACCCCGGACTTTGTTGACTTTCATCGTGAACAGGCTGCACACGTATCTGCCGACGATAAGGACATCTCTCAGGGTATTCAAACCGGGGAATTTAAGAGGGAGATGTGTTTTAACCAAACGGAGATGGTTCCTGACGGAATAATAAAGATAGAAGCCGGTGCCGGCCCCTCCGGATGCCGAGGAGATTTTATGCCAAACCTTCGATCCCGGAACAAAAACCACTTTATATCCTGCATTTTTAGCCCGCAAAGACCAGTCCACTTCCTCGCCATAGCAAAAATACTCGGCATCCATAAGCCCTACTGCTTCACAGGCCTTGCGGCTGATCATCATGGAGCACCCGCAAGCCCTGTCGGTTTCCCGCATCGCGTCGTATTGACCGGCATCCTTCTCGTTGTACCCGCGATGGACGCTCTTCCCGGTTTTAAGGTTCAGGACCGCTCCCGCGTACCAGAGGATGTCGGGCCTGTCATAAAAATATATTTTCGAGCTCAAGATGCCGATGGCTTTGTCGGACTCTGCCGCGTTCACCAGTTCCGTTATAAAGCCCGCGTCTACCGCTGTATCGTTATTGAGTATGAGCGTGTAATCCGCCCCGTTATCGAGCGCATACCGGATGCCGACATTGTTTCCCTCTGCAAAACCGAGGTTCTCGCCGGTCTGGATGAGCTTTATATCCGGAAAGGATTTTCTCAGTATTTCTTCTGACCCGTCCGTTGAACCGTTGTCAACGATGACGATCTCGTAGTTGGTATACGCGACTTTCCTGAGGGAGTTGACGCACTCCAAGGTGTCCCGATACCTGTTCCAGTTCAATACTATGATAAAGACTCTCGGGGTCATTCCATTCACTCGCTCTGTTTACCAGCCATCGGGTAGAAAATTATGATGCCATGAACAGGTGCAGCAATAGTATTTTACGCTCGCGTGGGTCATGCATTATTCTTCCGCGGGTCAGGTCCTGCCTTTGTATGTGGTTCTGGCATCTTTAATTGCTGACAGGAATTTTCTTCCATTTTTCACATCCGGCTCGAGATGGCATCCCTCGGCCCATTCATTCCATGCATTAATAAACACGATTTTCTCGTCTTCGCCGTACTTTTCCGACCTGGTAAAGGCATTTAAGAGCCACTCCCCAAACTGCAAAGGGTCGTCATTTTGGACTATGTTGGCCCTTCGTTTTCTCGCACTATTGTCCCATGAAGGCGTGACGCAGGGGAATTTCTTATAACCATCCGGATGCGGTTTGGCCATTGCCTTGTCCGCCAGTTTCTTGTAACTGTAAATATTATTTTCATTCATCAAGGGAAGGTAGGATTGTAACCCGAGCCCGCTGATGATTTTGTTATAACTGTTCGTGAAGGCGAGTTTTAAAAAAACGGACAGAGACCGTCCCGGCAAATCCTTATAGTAGGGCTGAAACTCAACGATTGCATCGAACCCTGCTGCTATTACTGCTCTTTCGTCCATCTGATCAAAGTTGCTTCTGACCGAGCACAGATATATATCGTCGAATCCGTGCTCTCTCACGATCTTTCTCCAATCGCGGATCCTTTCCGGTAAATCGGGAATATTGTCCGTCCTGTAAATAAGAAACAAGGGCCTGTTATTTACCTTTATATAACGAGAGTCCTTAAATGCATTGCATAGCCAATGGATGTGTTCGATCCTGTCCCTGGCATTGTAATCCTGCGCCATCAAGATATCTTGGTGCATCCCGTCCCACGACCTTGTCCAATTTTCATTTGCCCAGCACAGGCAAAAAGGAAAATCCGGCTTCCCTGACTTCAGCACTTCATTGAATGGCCGATCCAGGAGCATCTTGCCGTTGAACCAGTAATGATAATAACAAAATGCGGAGATCCCGTGTTCGGCGGCAAGTTCGGCCTGTGCGATCCGCGTCTCTTCGAGCCGAAGATCGTAAAAGCCCAAGTCCGCGGGTATCTGCGGCTGGTGATGACCCTTGAAACGCGGCCTCGCCCTGGCCACACTGACCCATTCGGTAAACCCTTTGCCCCACCAGGCATCATTTTCCGGGATGGGATGATATTGCGGGAGATAAAAGCTGATAATTTTCACGTTGGTGTCGAATTCCTTTTAGGAAATTAATCTTTTTCTGCAGCAAATGACATTTTGATTGCATACCCTATCGGCGAATCCGGCGTGCCGGTATTCCTGTACCTCGAACCATTTTGACCAGTGAAGACGCACATATTTTTCCGGGATGCAACTTTCACCATAAAATGAGGGTTCCAAGGGGCCCCCCCCGCCGGTAGGACCATAACAAAAAACGCCCTCATCATACAATGCTAAATACTGTTTCGTGCTTACCAAGGAGGCTGCGGCGTCTTGCTCCTGTCCCGCGAGCTGCCTTTTCCTCAAGTCGGCAATGAGCGGTACAAATTTTCGGGGCCTCGTGGTAGCAATAAGCAGTCCGCCCGGCTTAAGAATTCTATGGAACTCCTCAAGGAACTTCAAATGAACATCCTCGGAGAGATGCGAGAAAACCGAGTAAAGGTAAATTATGTCAAACATCGAGGAATGGTAATCTGTCGGCGGCATAGGTTCAGTCAGGCTGAAACTTACCCATTTATTCTGGGCCTTCGCGGCGTCTAAAGCCTCTTTAAAACAGTCTGCGCCATGCAGGTTCATATGACTCACGTCACGCATAAAATAGCGCGTGATTCTTCCCCAGCCGCAGCCAAAGTCAAGAATCTTCGTGTTTTCGTTTATTCGTTCCCCATAGGTTGCGGCATAATCTGAAATTGCCTGAAAGAAACGCATAGCTTCCAGTAAGGTCACTTTTCCCGCGGCTCCGGTCCAGTTGCGCTGCATTTCCTCAGGCGGCAAGCCGGGGACAAACTCAATAAATTCGCCGCATATTTTTTCGAAGTTCAAGAACAAATACAGTAATTCTCTATTCGACAGGTTGTTTAAAATCGTGTGGGGCGTATTGCTCCCGTGACGCACGAAATTCGTCGCGAACTTTTTGTTAATACTCTTCAAGTAATACTCGCTTTTCACGCGCTCAATAATGTTCATATATTCGCCCTTTCACCTGTTGGGTCGCGGTTCTCATTCGTGCACGCCTTTTTTGGATTAGGTGCGTTTTAGACCTCCAAAAGACGATGCTACTTTTTTCAATGACTGCAAAATATTACGGAAATATTGTCGATAATAGAATCTGCTTGTTTTAAGACTATTCCAGACGATGAAATCATGCGACCCGATCATCATGTAGAAGCTAACAAAGAGGAAATTCGGGATGATTCCTGGAATGATAGCGACCATCTTGGCAATAAAGAGTTTCCAGCGTGAATCGACACGGGCTTCAATGAACCTGCTGTATTCCACAAGGGAATAGACCCCATATGCTCTCATCAATAAAAGCACCTGTAAGCTGTTCCCTGGATACTTTGGGCATATGCGTGATTTCGCCGCATCACTTATGGAGGAAAAAGACCAGATGAGGCCAGGCCACTTAATCATCCAGATTTCAAAATGTCGTGGTGACCATTGAGCATTACCATACCGGATAGAAATGCAAGGTTCCGCCATCGCGAATGCTCCGTTTGGAAGTTCTTTCTGAAAGATGACCCCTATATGGATGAATTCCGTGCCAATATAGGGCTCTTTTATTCGCTCGTTCCATAGTGCGCGATCTATCACTACCGCTCCGATGAACGACAAATAAGATGCCGTGTTGACAAAAAAGGCTTCCCAAGAAGCAGGCTGATAGACTATGTCATTGTCAATGTGGAGATGCTTGGTCTCAACGAGTTGCGTCAGATTTCTATCCCACACCTCGGCGTTTACAACGATGAGACTGTAGTTGTGCTGGAGGAGTTCAAGGATGGTTTTGATAGCACCCGGTTTTACTATATCGTCATCGGTCAATAGCCAACAGTATGTTCCTATCGCAAATGAAACGGCATGGCAATAATCCCGGTCGACGCCGCCCTTGACCGGCAGACGGTGATACTGAAGCTGGGGGCATTGATCCTTGTAACGCTGAACGACAGTTGCCGTATCATCGGGCGATGCGCCGTCGACGACGATAATTTCCACCTCGTCTATGGTCTGGGAGATGATGCTTTCTAAAGTTTGGCCAATCACATCGGCACGGTTGTAAGTCGCGATGCAGATAGAGAGTAGAGGCGCTTTCATATGCGTTCCCCCGGTTTGATAAATTCGAGCATGACTACCCCTTCACCGGGAAGTTCGTCTGTAGAAGAGAACAATTGATATTCAGTAGCCATCATGTAGGGCTCACGCCAGAAAGGATAAAGAAAACCAAGAAGTCGCTTCATGGTAGCATTCCTGAAAAAGAAGCCGCTTTTTTTTTCGCCGAAGATTGCGATACGGGCCGGCACGCCGGTTACACTGTAGATGGATGATTTCAATAGTTCACGATCATAATAACGCTGCCAGAAGGTGTAGCCATCATCTCCTGGATTGAGCACACCATACTGATTATGGCTGATGTACTGTTCAAGCGGTTGAGACATGCAGGGGAGTGTCAAAATGAGTTTTCCGCCGGGACGAAGTAGCGACCACATAGTTTCAAGAACTGCCTTGTCTTCAGGTATATGCTCCAGAACTGAAAGACAGGTTATGAGATCAAATGAAGCTTTAGTAAAACCGGCATTGTTAAGGATGCCGTTGAAAAACATACAGCGAGATTTCAACCCAAGTGCATTTGCCAACTGTTCCGTCTCTCGCAGATCACTGAGGTCTGGATTAATTAGTTCAGCGGTTGCCTCCGGCGCTTCCTTCAAGAGAAAGAGCGGCATGAGTCGTGGGGAAGAGACGTCTAGGTAATGCGTGAAAGCAAGGGAGTTAACGCTTTTCCAGACTTCTTGGAACTCAAAATATCGCGTTGAATCCATGGGGAAAAAAAGAAAGTTGTAACATGTTTCCAATGATATGCGACCTGTAAACAACAAACGGGCACCGGTGGCCATGCATCGCAGATGAAAGCCGA
>JAXIPA010000002.1:0-17205 GCA_045403145.1 Nitrospirota bacterium
AAGAATATAGATTCAAAGAAGAAGATTTTGAGAGGTCGCAGATGGGGAGGGAGCTGAGAAAGAGTTTAATGTGTTGTAATTCAAGAATTTCTCTGCGTCCTCCGCGTCCTCTGCGGTGAAAGTTTTGACATTACGTAATAAGACAAAAGGAGGGCCGACATGAAAGACATATGCACACCCGGGTACAGCTGCAGTCCCAGTTACAGTATCAGCATCAGGGTGGAAATCGAGAATAGGATCGGCATGTTCGCCAAGATCGCGACGGCCATCTCGAGCGCCGACGGAGACCTGGGCTCGGTGGACATCGTGCGGGTGGAAAAGGGCAAGATCATCCGTGATATAACCGTCAATGCCCGGAACGAGGATCATGAAAAGGCCATTGTAAAAGCCATCAAGACCATAGCAGGCGTCAAAGTCGTCAGGGTCTCGGACCGCACCTTTTTTGCGCACGAAGGAGGCAAGATCGAGATCAGGAACAAACTGCCGGTGCGTGACAGAAACGACCTGTCCAAGGTCTACACCCCGGGAGTGGCGCGGGTCTGCATGGACATCCATGAGCACCGGGAACACGTCTACCGCTACACCATGAAAGGCAATGCCGTGGCCGTGGTGTCCGACGGCACTGCGGTCCTGGGCCTCGGCGATATCGGTCCGGAGGCGGCCTTGCCCGTGATGGAAGGCAAGGCGATGATCTTCAAGGAGTTCGCCAATATCGACGCTTTTCCGATCGTGCTTGCCACGAAAAACGTGGACGAGATCGTCATGACGGTAAAAAACATCGCTCCCGCCTTCGGCGGCATCAACCTGGAGGACTTTGCAGCACCGCACTGCTTTGAGGTTGAAAGCAGGCTCAGGAAGCTCCTCGACATCCCGGTGTTCCACGATGACCAGCACGGCACCGCCGTTGTCGCCCTGGCCGCGCTCATCAATGTTTCGCGGCTCCTGAAACGGGACATCAAAAAATTCAAAATCGTCGTAGCGGGCGCGGGCGCGGCGGGCTCGGCCGTTACCCGGATTATCCTGGCATCCGGCGCCAGAGACATCATCGTCTGCGACAGGACCGGGGCCCTGTACGCGGGCAGGAAGCAGGGCATGGACCCCTACAAGCGGGAGCTGGCGAAAATCACGAACCCACGCAAGGTGAAGGGGAGCATTTCCGACGCCATGAAAGGCGCCGATGTATTCATCGGTCTTTCCGCTCCCAACCTTATCACAGCCGACGACATCCGCAGGATGGGGAAAGACCCCGTGGTTTTCGCCCTTGCCAACCCCGATCCGGAGATTTCCCCCGAGGTGGCCCAGCCGCTAGTCCGGGTCATGGCCACGGGGAGGTCCGACTATCCGAACCAGATCAACAACATGCTCGGCTTCCCCGGAATCTTCCGGGGCCTCCTCGACGTGCGGGCCCGCGGCGTCAACGAAGAGGTGAAGCTCGCCGCCGCCCGCGCCATCGCCTATACGGTGGAGACCGGCGAGTTGCACGAGGACTACATCATCCCGAGCATTTTTGACCGGAAGGTCGTTGCCTCCGTTGCCTCAGCTGTCGCCGAGGCGGCGAGGAAGACGGGGCTCGTAAAGCATTAGCTCTTCATTCTCAAGGAGATCCATGAACCGCAACCATGACCGCCTGCACCGCGATGAGAAAGACCTTCGCAGCCTCGGCATGACCGAGCTGCAGAATATCTACACCGGCCTCGGCCTTTCACAGGACGAGCTCGATCTGCTGTCCGTGCCGCGGCGCACCTTCACGGTGAGCTTTCCGGTGAAGATGTCGAATGGAAAGACGCAGATGTTCACCGGCTACCGGGTGCAGTATAACGACGCCCGGGGCCCGGCCAAAGGCGGCATCCGGTTCCATCCGGAGATCGATGCGCGGCACACGAATGAACTTGCCTTTCTCATGGCAATCAAGTGCGCGGTCGTGAATATCCCCTTCGGCGGCGCAAAAGGCGGGGTCTCCGTAAATCCCGCGGACCTGTCGACGCAGGACCTTGAGCTCGTAACGCGCGGGTACATCCGCGCCATTGCCGACTACATCGGGCCGCTCAAGGACATTCCCGCGCCCGATGTCTATACCGACGAGCAGATCATGGCCTGGATCCTCGACGAATACGAACGGATCAGGCGCGAGCATGTGCCTGCCGTGGTCACGGGCAAACCGCCCGAACTCGGCGGTATTACGGCGCGGCGCTACTCGACCGCGCTCGGCGGCATCCACGTGCTGGAGCAGGCCCTCAAAGACCAGGGCATCGAATCCCGCGGGCTTCGCGTCGCGGTGCAGGGTTTCGGCAACGTCGGCGAGAACGCCGCGCGGCTCCTGAATGACCGGGGATACTGTGTAATCGCCGTAAGCGACGTGAAGGGGGGCATCCTGGACCCGAAGGGGCTCGACATCGGGGCCGTGCGGGCGCACAAGAAAAAGACAGGCAGGGTCATGGACTTCCCGGGCGCAGCGGCGATCACGAACGCCGAAATGCTCACCATCGATTGCGATGTCCTCGTCCCCGCGGCCCTGTCCGACCAGCTCGATACGGACAACGCAAACGACGTGAAGGCGAAGATCATCCTTGAGCTTGCCAATGCGCCGACCACCGCGGCCGCTGACGATATTCTTTTCGACAGGGATATCCTTGTCATCCCGGACATCCTTGCGAACGCGGGCGGTGTTGTGGTGAGCTATTTCGAGTGGAGCCAGAACCTGACGGGCGATGCCTGGCCCGAGGAAAAGGTGCTGGAGCGCCTGCGGCAGATCATGATCACCGCGTTCAACGACGTCCACGGCCACTGCCGCGAGACGCGGTGCAGGATGCGCAAGGCGGCCTATGAGCTCGCGGTGAAGCGGATACTGCACGCCGAGCGACTGAGGGGCAACTTATGAGGCTTTGCATGCTTGATGACGTATAAAATCCGGATATAGCCTCTATGGTGTCATTCCGCTGGATTCCTGCCTACGCAGCCTGTTTGCCGGCGGATGCCCTGTACACCTGGGCAAAGTAATCGGCGAATTCTTCGATGCTTGTATCCGTCGTGTTCTCCGGAGTGCGCCGGATCTTGCTGATGCCGAAGAGGCCGTCGTTCAGGCCTTTGCTCATCTCGACATACAGCCTGCTCAGGTCCCCGGAAAGCCCCGCTGCGACCATGCCGTTGTAAGCGTCCTCATAGGCAAACGTTACATAGTGGAGGTCCGGCCTGCCGATCTTCCAGCCGATGTTCTTCGCGGCCTCTTCCATGGTAAGGTCCCGCTGTCCGAGAAGTTCCTTCACGGATTTGCCGAAGAAGTTTCTCTTTATGAGGTAGTCCGCGGCAACCGTCGCAATGTCTTTTGCAGCGATCATGGCCATCCTGAGATCGCCCCGGATGGGCCCGCCCATGATGCCCTTGCTTTTGATCAGGTCGATGTTCATGAACAGGTTTTCCATGAAATTGGCCGGCCGCAGATGCAGGATATTCACCTTTTCGATTTTGTTGAGCCTCTGCTCCTGGTCATAGAGCCCCTTGATCGGGCCGTTTCCGTCGGAAAGTTCGGCCCCTATGCTGCTCAGATTCACGGCATATTTGACGCCCGAACTTCGAATCGCCTGGGCGATGCTGTCGCCGAATTTGTTCTGGTACGTCCGGAAATCCGTTGCCTTCGGGTCCGGCGGAATCAGCACGAACACTGCGTCTGCTCCGTTGAAAGCCCTTGTCAAAAACACCGGATCCGCTGCGTCGCCTGCATAGGCTTCCGCGCCCCTGTCTTTCAGAGGTGTGAGCTTATCCATTGAACGGGACAACACCCTCACCTTTTCACGGTTTTTCAGCAGTATGTCCGCTATCTTGCCGCCAATATTCCCTGTGGCGCCCATTATGGTATATAACATTTTCGTTACCTCCTTATGCAATCCCTGCGGCTTAAAGAAGAGTCTTTCAGCCTTTATTTAACCGTATCACCGGCAAAGAAGATTGTCAAGAAAGCGGCAAGAGGCGGGAACAAAGGCACCAGAAACTTTACCTTCCCGGATCAAGACCTTTGACACGGATAACCGCGGATCAAAATATGATTTTCACAGATACGTCAACGCATTATCCCTTTGGATCATATAAAATCCTCTGGGAGCTGAAGCCGCTCTTGCCTGCGGGTTTGTATTTATTAACTTCTCATTGCATTTTCACCTTGTTTGTACTATATTCAATTTACGAAGAAAATGTTCACAAAAATCATTGCTTTCTGCGACCGATATGAGCATAACAATTCATAAAAAGATCGTATTTGACGAGCACAACAAACCGGTGGAAGTCATCATCGATTATGCTGAATGGACGAAGATCGAGCGGATTCTGGAGCCGGAGCAGCACGGCATGGTCAGGGAAAAACTGAGGGACTATGTCGGGATCGTGCATATCGAGGAAGAGCCGTTAAGCTATCAAAGGAGAGTAAGGAGTGAGTGGAAATAGGTTCCTGCTCGACACCAATATCCTGCTCTATTTGATCGGAAAGAAAATCCCCGTCGATGCCCTGCCCGAGGGCGAATTCTCCGTTTCTTTTGTCACCGAACTGGAAGTCCTGTCTTACCCGTCCATAACCCCGCAGGAAGAACAGCAGCTCAAGCGGTTTCTGCACGATATCCCTGTAATAGACATAACTGTTGAAATCAAAGAACGGACGATCGATTTGCGGAAAAAGTACAATCTCAGGCTTCCGGATGCGATCATCGCCGCGACAGCCCTCCAACTCGGCGCCACACTGGTCACCAATGACAGGGGCTTTTCTCTCGTCCAAGAAATTCAGTTGAGATCAATCGAGCAATAGCAATGATGCACTCGCTGCCGGGCTTTCTCGCGCGGGCAATCATTAAGCGGTGAGACGTAACTCCTGTTTTAAGTCTAACCCCCATCGGCCCAGGGAGATCTGCCGGGTAGGAAGGAAATGATGAATCGCAGGGACAGGATCAAGAAATACAAGAACAGCATCCAGCCGATGGGGATCGTTCAGGTCAAAAACATCAAGAATGGCCGCGTTTACCTTACGGCAAGCGCCAATACCCCGGGCACGATCAACAGCATCCGCTTTCAGCTCAAGATGGGGACCTTTCTTCCCAGTGCCGGACTGGCAAGGGACTGGAAGGAGCTGGGAGAGCAGAACTTCGTTATCGAGGTCCTGGACGAACTGAAGCCCGTTGACGATCCTGCGTACGACTATCGAGATGACTTGAAAGCGCTTGAGGCGATGTGGCTGGAGAAGCTCAAACCCTTCGGAGAACGGGGATACCATTGAACGCGGGTGACTGGGCGCAGTTTTCAGGGAGAATAGGGTAGGATTTAAAGAAGTCACGGATAGAAACAACATCTTCCCGATCCGTAATTCTTATTTGCCTCTCTGGTGAGGTATCTCATGGCCTACAACATAAAGCTCGAAGAAAAGATCGACAGCGCGGTGCAGCGCTGGAAGGACGTGGACAAGAAGAAGATGTTCGGCGGCGTGTGCTGGCTGCTCAGGGGCAACATGTGCTTCGGAATCTGGAAGGACTTCCTGATCGTGCGCATGGGCAAGGACCTGGCGGAGAAGAGCCTGAACATCAGAAACGTCAAGCCCTTCGACATCACGGGAAAGCCCATGACCGGATGGGTCATGGTGGAGGAGGCAGGGTGGAAGGGCGCTGCCGGGCTCGCGAAGTGGATGAAGCTCGGGAAGGAGTTCGCGCTGACGTTGCCGGAGAAGAAGGGGAAGGGAAAGGCGAAGAAGACGAAGACATTGAGGGAATATAAACTATAGGATATGCCCTAAATGGGGTTAACTTTTCCGTCCGCCGGCAGATACATTCAAGGATCTTACAAGATTAAACACCTTGGGGTCACCCATTTGAAGGCTCTCGGTCAGGTCTATACTGTTTGGCTTTTCCCTTTATCTGATGTTCTCCTGCCATGCCGGATGATTTGCGGCAATATCCCTGCTCCGAACACGCGCGGTCGGCTGCCGCGCGAAGCTATAGCGTAAAGAAGAACGCGGCCCCTTTGTCCACCGCTCCTTCGGCCCAGACGCGGCCCCCGTGCCGGTGAATGATGCGGCGCACTGTTGCGAGGCCGATGCCGGTTCCGGGAAACAGGGACTCTTCGTGGAGACGCTGAAAGGGAACAAAGAGCTTTCCGGCGTAGGCCATGTTAAAGCCGGCGCCGTTGTCCCTGACGAAATAGACCGGCGCCCCCGCCTGCCTCTGCACCCCGAATTCGATCCGCGCTTTCTTGCGAACAGCGGTGAATTTCACCGCGTTCCCCATCAGGTTCTCCAGGACGATCCGGAGCAGCCGGCCGTCTCCCATGGCCCGGATCGCGGGCGCAATGACAAACTCGATGTCGCGGTCCGGGAACGACTTCGCCAGATCGCCCGCAACAACGCCTGCAAGCGCGCTGAGTTCGATAGCCTCGCGGCGCATCTCGCCCTTGGTCACGCGGGACAGGACCAGCAGGTCATCAATGAGGTGGTTCATCCGGAGGCCCGCGGAACGGATGCGCTCGAGGTGTCCCCTCGCCTCATCATCAAGCTTCGCCGCATGGTCGCAAATCAGTGCCTCGCTGAAACCGCAGATGCTCCTGAGCGGGGCCTTCAGGTCGTGCGAAACCGAGTAGCTGAAGGACTCCAGTTCCTGGTTCGCGGCCTCCAGCTGGGCAGCGTGGCGCCGCAGCGCCTCTTCAGCGTTCTTGAGCTTCGTGATGTCTTCCAGAATGAGCAGGGTGAAGTCCCTGTCCCCGTACCGGATGGGGCTGGCGGTCACCGTCATATGCACTTCGCTTGTCCCGCCGTCGTGCAGCAGCACCATTTTTGCGGTCTCCCGCTGCACCGCGCCCCCCTGAAAGGCCTTGTTCACGGAGTTCCTGACGACGCAGTCCTTGCAGGCAGGGGCCCGTCCGCACCCTTCGGGGGTTTCGCCCGAATGGAAGCAATGCAGCGCCTCCCCGCCCCGTTTCAAAAGGACCATTTCCTTGTCAACGCCCAAAAGCCTTGACGCAGCGGCATTCAGGTGATGGATCCGGACATCCTGGTCCACGATGAAGATGAAAGAGGGGATGGTGTCGAAGAGGTGGTGGAGGAAATCGGCTTTTTGTAACAAGTCTCTGGTCATGGTTTCTCTCTCGCCGGAAAGAACGGGCTATGGTTCAACGGATTCAAAATACAACTATCGGCAAATTTTTGCAAGCGGTACGCCGGCTCCATGGGCCGGGAGGTGAGTCAGATCGGCGTTCATCTCGTCCTGCGAAAGCACATCCAGGCACCCTCGAACTTCAATAAGAACAAAGATCGAGCCTGCTGTTCTGGGCAAGATGCTCAAGGACAAGGATGCCCGGAAAGTGGCGCGAGTGACTGAAGCGTTCCTCAAAATGAAAAAATTTGATATTGATGCTCTCAAGCAGGCATACGGAGAAAAATAAGGATCTGCCGCCTGCTCCAGAGAACCTGAAACAGTTTAGGCCTTACCCACGCTCGTGCATACCACCGATACCGCCACGGCACAGGCGGCGCTGTACAACAATTCCAGTTGAAAAGAAAGCCGATGAAGAATACAATACGGCGTAATGCATTCCGGATTGCGTCATGCCGGGGCGAGGAGTGACTTGCTATCTCTTCAGCAGGGCGGCGTGCGTTGCGGACAAAAAGGACTAAACTGTTACGACTCCTTAGACTCTATTCAGACTCTATATCCCTTGTTCAGGATCCATGAGGTACTTATGAAACAGATGAGATTGTTGTCAATCGTTATAGCCATGAGCGTTCTTGCTTCCTGTGCCTCCCCAAAGGCACCGCCTGAGACGGCACCGCTGGTAACTGCGCCGTCGGTGACGGCGCTGCCTGTGCTGGAGCCGCCGAAGCCGAAGATAGCGCTCGTGCTCGGCGGGGGCGCTGCCCGGGGGTTCGCGCATGTAGGCGTGATAAGGGCGCTCGAGCAGGAGAAGATCCCGATCGATATGATCATCGGCACGAGCGTCGGCAGCCTCATCGGCGCGATCTATGCATGTGACCAGAACTGTTTCGAGCTTGAATGGACGGCGTTCGCGCTGGAAAAGGATATTCTCTTCGACTATGGGATCCTGAACGCATTCACCGGCATGGGCATGGCCAAGGGCCAGAAGCTCGAGGAGTTCGTGAAGTCCAAGATAGCGACAGCGAACATCGAGGACATGAAGCTGCCTTTTGCAGCTGTTGCGACCGATCTGAACCGCGGCACGCGCGTCGTACTCGACCGCGGCTCAGTGGCAAAGGCCGTCCATGCGAGCTGCGCCATCCCCGGCGTGTTCGAGCCGGTGAACCATCAAGGCCGGCTGCTCGTTGACGGCGGGGTGGTGGATAATATTCCTGTCGCCGTTGCGCGAGAGAAGGGCGCCGATATCGTGATCGCAGTGGATATCAGCGAGAACGTGGTGAATTTCAATATTACCAACCTCGTCGACGTGATGCTCCAGGCCGTGAATATCGTGTTCAACGAGAACGCCAAGCACAAGAAAAAAGAGGCTGATGTGCTCATCACCCCGGCCGTGGGCAACGTGGCCATGCTTGACTTCTCCCAGAAGAAGCGTTGCATGCAGGCGGGGATCGATGCGGCGCAAATGGCCGTGCCGGAGATCAGGAAGAAAATCGAGGAGTGGGCGCAAAAGAAACAATTGCAGAAATAGGCGCCCACGCAGCAAAGCAAAAGTTGGTTCTTCGGTGACATAACTTTGTCAGACGTATAGTAATCTTTCAAGAACCTTGGTAATGTCAAAAGTTTTATGAAACCTTGAAGAGGTTTTACCGCTGAGGACGCAGAGAAATTCAAGCTCTTGAATAAAAAGCAAGGACAAGAGACTGCGCACTGATCAGGCTCTAAGCAGTTTGGAAAAAGATGGCAAGACTTTAATAAGGGAATTTAAACCAACGCAGGTGAAATTCGAGAGGTCGCAGAGGGGGCAGGTTTGAGAAATCGCTTACGTATTGTAATTCGGGGTTTTCTCAGCGTCCTCTGCGCCCTCTGCGGTGAAAGATTTTAACACTTAAGAACCTTTACAGGGAGGTCGTTATGAAAAAATCGCTTGGTGCGAAGACACTCGCTCAGCCGGCGCCCGTTTGGGTCGTCGGCAGTTATGATGCGCAGGGCAGACCGAACATTATGACCATTGCCTGGGGCGGAATTTGCTGTTCTCAGCCCCCGTGCGTCGCCGTTTCCGTGCGCAAGGCTACGTACACGCATGGATGCATCGTTGAACGCAAGGCGTTCACCGTCAACATTCCCTCAGCCGGGCACGTAAAGGAAGTGGACTATATCGGCACGGTCTCGGGGAAGAACGTTGATAAGTTTGCAATGACGAAGCTGACGCCCATTCGAAGCGAACTGGTTGACGCCCCCTCTGTGAAGGAATTCCCCATTGTGATCGAGTGCAGGCTGCTTCATACAGTGGAGGTCGGCCTCCATACGCAATTCATCGGCGAGATCATGGACGTAAAGGCTGAGGAGTCGGTGCTTGGAGAGCAGGGGATGGCGGACATTCTGAAGGTCAAACCGTTTGTATTCGACACGGGGCAACGCACCTATCACGGCATTGGCGAACTGATCGGCAAGGCCTTTTCAATCGGCAAAAGAGACGAGGGGCGATAGGAGAGAGAAAGCTATGCCTTGAGTTTTGAGTGTTTGCGAGGCTGGTTCCAAAGTATTTGCCTCAGCAGATGCTTCAGGCTACCCTCTCTGCGGCTGGTGAGGGCTTGCACACCGCATGATGCATGAAGGCATTCTGTATACTACGGTACCTCTCCCCTCAAAACCCAAGGCAAACCGGTAACGCGAAAGACGATTTATTCAAGCACCTGGATGATAGTATAGCATAGTTTTTCAATGTCGCAGGTTTCTGCCGCGCATCCCCGCCGGACCCGGAATTATCAACACTTAACAACTAGTTATCATAATTCTGTGGCCTCCCGGCGATGAGTGAGGTATAATTTTCCGTCAGATCTTCAGGAAGGCGGGACTCGCGAAATGGGTATCATCGAAAAGTTGGGGGCTTTGTTCGGCAGCAAAGAGGAGGAAATGCCGCGGGTGCGGCCGGGCAGGAACGAACCCTGCTGGTGCGGCAGCAACAAGAAGTACAAGAAGTGTCATGAGCCGGAGGACGATAAAAAGGCGTCGAATGTTTGCTCCATCAATTGCGGCCCCACGTGAAGCTCCAAGTGAGCTGAGTTCGGCTCATTGCAAGCATCCGGGAATTCCTTTTGCCGGCCTGCAAGGAAAAGAAGTTTATCCAGGAGAGAGGATCTGTCATGGCCGAGTTTTTCAAAAGACTGAAGATCAAAGCGGTTCTCACCGGTATCGCAGTCTGTATCCTGGCGGTGTTGTACAGTTACTTTGCCGCGGACACTATAACGACAAGGATAACCGACGCGCAGATGATGAAGGTGGACGGAAAATTCATGATCGCCACCGAGGACCGGCCTCTTGTCAATTATGACGCCAAATACCGGTTCAAATTCAATTCCGGTACTGTTCAGAACGACGCCATAAAGCTGCGGGGAAAGCTGGTTAAGATCAAGAAATACGGATGGCGCATAACACTCCTCTCCCGGTACGAGAATGTGGTGAAGATCGAAGAGGTGAAGTAGAGGAAAGAAACGGGGATCTTCACGGCCAGGTCCTGCGGTTTGACAAGTCACATCCCGCAGCGTTGATCTTCCGTCTCCAGGACGAATCCCTGAAGGGCCTCAGGGAGAGCATTCCTCAGCCTCTTTTCGAGGCCGATCTGCAGGTTACGTCGACTACCGCGTGGGCTTCTTCCTTGCTCACGTCGGTCGTCTGATAATAGATGAAGTCATCAACCATATCGCAAAGCTCTTTGCGGGGAATATCCGGCATCAGTTCGAGGACTTCCTCTTGAAACAACTTTGCAGCGTCGGTAATCGTTTCTTTATTCTCTATCCTGTTCATGGCGCCTCCCTTCAGGCCTGGAAACCGGCAATGAAGCGCATTCACTTGCACGGACCCTCTTGGTTCCGCGAAGGAAAGAGGCCTCTCTTTATTTTAATTATATCAAAACATCCTCTTCTCAGCATATCAGGGGATCCGGCCGAGCGCATATTTCCCCACTCCGAGGAGGTTTCATGTTCACAAAACAGGATCTCTCAGGCTTTTCTACCCCACTGGACAGAATCAGGATGAAGACCCTGGTCCACGGCGACAGGACACTCATGACCGAGTTCCGGCTCGAACAGGGCGCAATGCTGCCGCGCCACAAACATCCCCACGAGCAGACCGGCTATCTGGTCTCCGGCCGTATCGAGCTTGTGATCGGCGCCGAGACACACCAGGTATCGGCCGGGGACAGCTGGTGCATTCCCGGCAATGTCGAGCACAGCGCGGTTGCCCGCGAGAGTTCCGTTGCCATTGAGGTGTTCTCGCCGGTGCGGGAGGACTATCTCCGGCGTTGACCCGTCTAAAAACACGTATGTTTCAGCCGCGGATGTACACGGATGGCCACGGATACCTGCAAATGCTATTGGCCGCAAAGATGCACAAAAAGCGCTGAGGGACTTCTCTTTAACTTTTGCGACTCTTGTGCCTTTTTGCGGCAAATCATTTTCTCGTCGTTCCTGTTTTATCCGTGTCAATCAGTGTCGATCCGTGGCAATGAGCTTTTAAGACTTCCTTCCCATTTCGGGAAGATTTTGATTTGTTCGGTACTGATTTCCCGGAGCGATAGATGCGCGACGCGTCAACCGTAGCTGCGGACACGACCAAACGCCGGAGACATCCCCCGGGGTTGTATGTCCTCTTCTTTACCGAGATGTGGGAGAGGTTTTCCTACTACGGGATGCGGTCTTTGCTGGTCTACTACATGATCAAGCACCTGCAGTTCACGCAGGAACGGTCGTCGGAGATTTACGGGCTCTATACCGGGTTTGTCTACTTCACCCCGCTCTTCGGCGGCATGCTCGCGGACCGGCTTCTCGGGCAGCGCAAAACGGTGATCCTGGGAGGCGTGCTCATGGCCATCGGGCATTTCCTGATGGCCGCCCCCAGCCTGTTCTTCCCGGCGCTCGTTTTCCTGATACTCGGAAACGGCGCCTTCAAGCCGAATATCTCGACGCAGGTCGGCGCTCTTTACCCTCCCGGCGACCATCGCCGTGACCGCGCGTTCAGCCTGTTCTATATGGGAATCAATCTCGGAGCGTTCTTTTCACCCCTCGTGTGCGGGACCCTCGGCGAGAAAATCGGGTACCACTGGGGCTTTGGCGCAGCCGGCGTCGGCATGGTGATCGGGCTTGTCGTTTATCTTTCGGGCCAGAAGCACCTTGCCCCCGATCTGATCATGCAGAACAGGGAATCGGGACAGCAGAGGTCTTCAGAACCGCTGACGCGCGATGACTGGCTGAAGATCGGCGCGATCTTCGTCATGATGGCGCTCTCCATCGTTTTCTGGAGCGTGTACGAGCAGCAGGGCAACACCATGGCGCTGTGGGCCGACGCCAATACGGACCGGGTCATCTTCGGCTGGGAGATGCCTGCCTCGTGGTTCCAATCTTTCAATCCGCTCATGATCTTCGTTTTCGTTCCAATGCTGAACATGTTCTGGGGCTGGCAGGACCGCCGCGGGAAAGAACCTTCGAGCATCGCCAAGATGGGAATCGGCTGCATCCTGCTTGCCGCGGCCTTCCTGATCCTGATCCCGCCGGCCCGGGAACTGGCAGTCATTCCCCGGGCGAGCCTCTGGTGGCTGACGGCCTGCACGTTCGTGCTCACGCTCGGCGAAATATATCTTTCCCCGATCGGCCTCTCACTGGTGACCAAAATCGCCCCCGCCCGGATCGTCTCCATGATGATGGGCGTCTGGTTCCTCTCGAGCTTTTTCGGCAACTACCTGTCGGGATATCTGGGAACGTTCTGGGAGAAAATGCCCAGGGAGAATTTCTTCCTCTTGATGTTTACGCTGTCCTTCACCGCCGGTCTGGCGTTCTTCGCCCTGCTGAAGCCGCTCAAAAAAGCAATCGGGCACGGCAAGCAGGCCGTTGCGGACGTGTGAATTACGAAAAGGGGAGGGATGGGATAGGGGGGCGGACATCGGTGATTAAGTTTTTTTTAAATATTGCCAATGCCGGGCAAGCCATGACAAACGATCGACGTTTGTCCGGATAACGGGACTTCTCCTGACTTCATCATGATCAACTGTACATCAGTTTTCGCTCAAGGTCTTTCGAGCGAGAGATGCGCTTTGCCTCTTCGAGAGTTATGAGTTCCGCTTTGCAGAGCTGAATGAGATGCTGGTCCATTGTCTGCATGTTGTATTCGTCGCGTCCCTTTTCGATATACTGCTCGATTTCGTCGAGTTTGTTGTCCCTGATGCACGCCTTAATGGTAGAAGTCGCGTACATCACTTCAAGGACGGGAAGAACAGTGTCGTCTTTTTTCCCTCGTACAAGCCTCAGAGAGATAATTGCTATCAGGCTCTCCGCCAGCCTTTGCCTGATATTCTCATGCGCCGGGGGCGGAAAATAACCAATGATACGGTTGATGGACGAAGCGGTATTATGGGTATGAAGAGTGGACAATACCAGATGCCCCGTCTCGGCGGCCTTCACACAGGCGTCTATGGTTTCATGGTCGCGCAGTTCTCCGACCATGATGACGTCCGGATTCATGCGCATTGCAGACCGTAATGCAACGCTGAAACTTTCCGTATCGATGCCTACTTCCCTCTGGATAATACAGCTTTTGTTCGAAGTGAACAGAAACTCGATCGGGTCCTCAATCGTAATGATATTGTAATCGAAATTATCATTGATAAACCTCATCATCGAAGCGAGGGTCGTTGATTTGCCGTTGCCGGTCGGCCCGGTGACAAGAATCAGGCCGTTAGGGACCTGCGCAATTCTCCCGAGCACCGGCGGAAGATTCAACTCCTCGAACGTGCCTATCTGGTGAGGTATGACGCGCATAACAACGCCGAGATTGCCGCGCTGACGGAAGATGCTCACCCGGAAGCGGCCGACATTCGTCAGCGTATAGGAAGTGTCAAGTTCCTTCAAGTCTTCGGGCAGCTTCCGGTTGTGCTGCTCCATAACCGTCTTTGCGACGAACTCGGTATCTTGTTTCGTCAGGTTCGCGAGCTTGGCGCGAATGAGATGGCCGCGCGCCCGGAACATCGGCGGGTTTTCGACCTCAAAATGAATGTCCGAGACCTTTTTTTCGAAGGCAATGTGAAGGATCTGATTAAGTATTGCAACGTCCATGGCGACCTTGTACCTCCGCGATAGAATTATCCTTGCCTGCACCCAGTCGGTTACGACTGCGAAAGCGGGAGTGCAGGGTGTCCTTAAGACCCTCTCTGGGTCCGCCCCGGGGATTGCAAGTCGCGGGATTGCCGTATCTATGATTTTTGAGCCGCTTTCGCAACCTGTCTGCGGAAAATCGCATATTCCAGAACAATGCCCGCTTGCAGAGAAAGGATATCGAGCATATCGAGCCGCACGGGAGACGCCTTTTTCTGCCCGAAATCCCCGTATATGACCGCTACGACCTTTCGATCGCTTATCAAGGGCAGCAGAACGACGGCGGGACTGAGCGGCTTGCCTATTTCTGTAAAAAATGTCCTGAGCGTTTCATCGCTGCTCTCTCCATAATAGACCAGACCTTTTTCGATAACGTCCCGGAAAACCGAAGGCTTTGCAAGCTGGATCTTCAGCCGGTCCGCCGGAGTCGGCCCCACGCTTTTTTCGGAACCGATCCCTATGGCCCTTTCACCGATCAATTCCGAAGCACGGACGACAAGAGTGACCGTGCGTTCGAACATCCCGGAAACGGCCGTGAGAACCACGAGCGCCGCATCGGCAGGAAGAGTGGTCCTTTGAAGCGACGTGATGCCGTCTTTTAGTTTTTTCAGGTCCCTGTCAGTGTCATCGGGCCGGCACTGAAAACCCCTGATGTACGAACTGAACGCGTCGAGAAACTTTATCGTATCCTGGATGTACGTTTCTCTCCGGTCTTCTTTCGACGGTTTGGGTAAAACAGCCGTCACGCCGTCATGGTACGATTGAAGGATGAAATCGGTATCCTGAGGAGAGGCGAATTGAATTACGGGAACCGCAGAGTACTTTCCGTTCACCTGATTCCTCAGGCCTGCGATATTTTCCCGGGAAAACCCTCCCTCCGGTTTCACGGGACTGTCAAAGACAACGACAGGCATTCTCGCTGAAAGGAGGCACTGCGATACCATCCGGTCGAGCTCCTTTTCGTCGTCTGTTGCAAATACGAGTACTCCCTCTTCTTTACCTATGGTCATAACCGAATGACTGATCAGCTTATCATCGCTGAAAATGACGACAGCCTTGCCCGCCTGCCGCGCCGCAGCGTCGGGCGCAGCCTTACGGTCCACGTATTTCCTCAGATAAGAAACAAATACCTCCTGCTCTTCGAAAGAAAAACCCGCGAGTATTTCCTTTATGTTCCGGCGATGGATTTCAACCGGATCGAAGGTTTCCATTTCAGAAACAGGCCGGGGTATTTTCTTCTCAAGCCGGTCAATATCGGCAAGCCCGAGATCATCCGCGGTAATTGCCGAACGTTCTCCTTTTATTTCGCCGGCGCTTTCCCCCGGCAGGACATCGGCATAGAGCGCCTCAAAGGACGGGACCTCTTTTCCGTTCGCGCGGTCACGTTCACGCTCGTCAAAGATACGAACCGCATCCATCAAAACCATCTGGGCATCAACCACGACATCCTGTTCCCCGTCGCCGGAAGAAGCCCCGCCTTCGGAAGAGACCACGATCGTATCCGTATCGAAAGTAAATGTACCCTTGGTCCAGCTCATCAGCTCGACGACGGTCAGTTCCACCAGTTTTTTGAGTCCTCTCTCTGCGTCTTCCCGCTTGAGCTTGCCCATCTGCATTAACGTGGCCATGAGCGGCCTGCGGTCCCTGGCGGCATCCTTCGTGACGTCCAATGCCTGCTTGAGATCGTCAATTGTTATGGCGCCAATCTTTACCAGAACGCTCCCGATGCGGACGCGATCGTTGATATGATTTGCACCGACAATATATCCGCTGCTGAAAACAATCTTGCTCTCCCTCTTGTCCGCCTTAACGGAAAAAATGCCCGACTTCCGCGTTGTGTGGACCAACTGGATAATGTCTACTATGGGCAGATGTTCTAAATCTCCGGTAAACGCCATGTTCTCTCGTATTACTCCTCGGTAATCAGCCCCTCAGGGGTGCTGAAATATTTGCCTGGAAAGCACAAGTTTCATCAACAAAATAAAATCGACAATCGTGCAGCCCCCGGGCGATTTCCTGTACCTGGAATGGGATTATCCAAATATACCGTTGGTATGCCGGAGTGGATATTGCCATGGATTATATATTGATAGGGGATAAGAATCAAGTGCGCTTCTAAAAACATTTAAGAATAACCATAACCAGGAATTGGCATAAAATACTGATGTAAGAAAAGGTTCTCCTTTTTGGTGAATCTGCTTTTACTTGAATGTATCGATTTTATTCGCTCATTCCGTCATTTCCGAAGTTTCCGCGTCCACAAAAGCCGTTTCGAGGATTAATGATAGTAGCAACTTCTTCCAATAAGAATACGGAAAAAATAATGAAGCAAATCGAACAAGTGAGGGCCGAGTTGGTCCGCCTTTTAAATACCCCTCAAGGCCGAAGAGGAGCGTTTCCCGTGAAATAATATAGCGCACAAGTTTCGGATGCACGACAATCGCGGTCCAGACGAAGGGGAGCCAAATAGCTCCCCTCGGCCATCGATGCGTCGAATTGCTTCCTTCGCCGGGCAAAGAAATTCTTCAAAATACATCCAGACCTGAAAAAACCGTTTGTCGAGGTCGTCGATGACCTGCGAAAGGACCCTTTTCAGCCCCACCTCGAGCTGCACGGTCTCGGCGGAAAGCTGAAAGACTGTTACGCCGTCCGTCTTACCTACAGTTACCGGATAACTCTTACCCTGATGGTCACCGGGAAGGAGATCATCCTGCTTGACATCGGGAGCCACGATGAAGTTTACAAGTGAATCCATCTCTATCGGATACTGTCCCTTTTGCAGAACTGCGGCCAACGCAGCCGTCATAAGGGTACTGTCAAAAGTTCTATGAAAAAAACGAAAGATATTTTACCGCAGAGATCGCAGAGGTCGCAGAGAAATGCAGCTCTTGAAATGAAAGCGGAGTAAGTAAAAGAAAGCTGGTTCAATTCGGCATATATTCAGGTTA
>JAXIPA010000020.1:0-2863 GCA_045403145.1 Nitrospirota bacterium
AAGAATATAGATTCAAAGAAGAAGATTTTGAGAGGTCGCAGATGGGGAGGGAGCTGAGAAAGAGTTTAATGTGTTGTAATTCAAGAATTTCTCTGCGTCCTCCGCGTCCTCTGCGGTGAAAGTTTTGACATTACGTAATAAACCATAAGGAGGTTTCATGAAAGCATTCAAGATGATGTTCACGGGTTTGATGGTGTTCCTGCTCGTTTCGTCTGCAGCGCTCGCAGGTGATTTTGACTGGCTCCAGAACGTCAACATCAGGGCCGAAGCGGATCCCTCGGGATTCAGGGCGCAGCTTGAGACGCGTTTTAAGATTGGTAACACGGAGATCAATGCCGTCATCGGCAACGTGGCTAAACCCGCGGACGCATACATGGTGCTCCGTCTCGCAGAAATGTCGCACCAGCCGACGGATTACGTCATCAAGCAATACCGGTCCGGCAAAGGTCAGGGCTGGGGTGCACTCGCAAAGAGCCTGGGCATCAAGCCGGGATCAAGGGAATTCCACGCCCTGAAGCGGGGACACGATCTGCACGACAGTAGTGACAGCGGCACGGGAAAAGGCAGAGGGAAAGACAAGGGACGAAAGTAGACAGTGCGAAAAGAAGTGAACAAGATCGGGGCAAGATCGGGGACAAAGTTAGTCCTCGAAGCAGGGAATGATGCTCATCCCCGAGCTTATCCGCGGAATCATCACAATGTTGCCGGTGAAATAGATTCGCCCGGAAGGGCAAAGGGATAGACCGGCGTTTGGCTTTGAGCTGAACTCAGCTCAGTATGGGATTCAGGTGGGGCCGTAGCTGATTGGCGGGCCTTCGCCGCCTTCCTGTCCCTCCGGCTGATGGCACTTCCTAAACACGCCCGCAACTGCACACTTTACTCTCTCGCTCCCTGGATTTTCCCCGAAAGCAAAAATAAACGCTTAAATATTTGCCTTCCAGCAAAAATATATGTATATTATGATTATGCAAAAGGACCGTTATTTAACGCCGTTTATTGTCGAAGACTTGCGGGAAAAGATGGTATTTGTCGGTGGTCCGCGCCAGGTCGGAAAGACAACCCTCTGCCGCAATTTCGTGGCAACGCATTTCAGCAAACATGCCTATTTCAACTGGGACAACCGGACGGACCGGAAGGCTATTGCCGCTTCTTCATGGCCGGGGGATGCGGAGCTTCTCATACTCGACGAGATACACAAATACCGGCAGTGGAAAGGCCTTATCAAGGGCGAATACGACAAGCTGAAAGAAACCTATAAATTCCTGGTGACCGGCAGCGCGAGGCTCGATCTCTATCGCCGTGGCGGAGATTCGCTGCAAGGCAGGTATCATTATTACCGTCTCCATCCCTTCACGTTGGCGGAGATTGAGGGAATTGCCTATGTGTCATCCTTGCAGAAGGAATTGCCGATCGGGAAGGGCAGCCATCAGAGCACACTAGATACGCTTGATGCCTTTGGCGGATTTCCCGAGCCCTTTTTGAAGCAGAATGCGAGGTTGCTTCGGCGGTGGCATAACGAGAAAACGGAAAGAATGTTCCGTGAGGATATCCAGGATATCGAGGCAATAAGGGACCTCGGCAACATGAAACTCCTGAGCGATATTCTGCCGTCGAAAGTCGGTTCTCTGCTGTCGCTGAATGCGATGCGCGAGGACCTTGAGGTAAGTTTCCGCGCTGTGTCGCACTGGATGGACATTCTGGAGACCTTCTACTATCACTTCCGAGTATATCCGTTTTCCGCAAAAAAGATTCGCTCGTTGAAAAAAGAGCCCAAGCTCTATTTGTGGGACTGGTCGGAAGTTGAGGACGAGGCCGCGCGGTTCGAAAACCTCGTAGCTTCCCATCTCTTGAAATATGTTCATTTTCTCGTTGATTACGAGGGACACAAGGCGGAGCTCTATTATTTGCGGGATGTTGATAAGCGCGAAGTCGATTTCCTTGTGACCATAGGCGGCAAACCCTGGTTCGCGGTAGAAGTAAAGCTCAACGATGCCACTCTCTCGCCGCATGTCCTGTATTTTAAAGAGAGGCTCTCAATTCCGTTCGTATATCAGGTGGTGAAGAAGGGCGGCGTGGACAAGATTGAGAAAGGTGCAAGGATCATTTCTGCGGAGAAATTTCTTTCCGGGCTTGTTTAGAAAATGGATTTAAAAGACGGATTTCGCAGAGGCGCATGGTGGTATGGTTGCGGTTTCTGAAAAGGCAAAGTTAAACCGGGAGAGCCTCTACCGGATGCTGTCCAGGAAGGGCAACCCGGAGATTAAAAGTATTCGTAACTACTCAGGTCTTTTTTTTATCCGCAGATTGCGCAGATTTTACAGATTAAACCAAACCTGAATTCTGGTTTTAAAATCTGCGCCATCTGCGAAATCTGCGGATAGAAAGTTTTTTCTCAGATTTGGTTTTTTCGGTCTGAGAAGGAACTGGGTAGTTACAAGTATTTTTACGTTGCTGCACTCCATGGGAATGAAACTGTCTGTAGAGCCCAGGATCAAACCGGCAAAGTCGTCAAGGGTTAAAAAAGCAGCATAGAATAAACCCGGATATCCGCGTGATACAACGATCCTAAAATTTTTCACAGTCGCCTATCCGTCGCCCAGCCGACACTTTCCTCTTGCCCCCTTCGCCAAAATATAGTACGCTCATCGCATCAGAGAACATCCGATGTCAAATTCTGAATTTAGAACGCAGCTGCCCTCGAATGCTTCTATGGGGGGAACCTTGAACTCTGGACTGTTGTGATCGGGAGAACACCATTGAGAAGTTTTCCCATCTCGCCGAAAATAACTCCCATCGTTACTTCTTTCTCTTAATTAAGGGAAAGCATGGATAGAAACAACGTTATATATGGATAGAGGATGAG
>JAXIPA010000095.1:0-18446 GCA_045403145.1 Nitrospirota bacterium
CAGCTATTCTCCATGTCAATGAGAGGAGGAAAGCAAGGAATGACTCTTGACCAGTGGAAAAAGGGTCAAGAGCAACAGACGCTGGTGCCATTATATATACCACAAAATGCTTCCCTTCTTTACCTTGATGCAGAGCGTCGGGCATTAGAGAGTCTGCCGTCTGCGTTATATTCGAAAAGCAGTAGTTAGCGTAAGGATCAGACATTGATAATTTCGGAAGATTACAAGAATCTGGTTGAATATTCAAATCGTCGCCTGGAAACATTATCTAAAATATATTCTCCTGTGCTCGCTGTAACAGACAACTTCGGATCACTTATTTGCAGGGTGACAAATATATTAGGAAGTACCCCGCCATCTTCTACACAGGATATTGTGGTTCGCGATTTGATGGCGGATGCATTCGATTTTTTATGGGAGTGGCGCAGACCTCTTCTTGAAGGGCGTGCCCAAGTAGCATATCCCTTGGCGCGACGCGCATTCGAAACAATATCTATTATGAGTATCTGCGCTCAAGAGCCGAAATTCGCTGAGCGATGGGAAAAAGGGAAAGAAATATCAAACGCAGATGTTCGGAAAGCTCTGGCTAAAGCGGAGATCCCTGAATCGGAAAAGGCAATGAAAGAATTCTATAAGTTTTTCAGTAAAGCAGCCCATCCGAATAGAGATTTGATTGCTTATCGTTATCTCGGCGATGGAAATAAATTTACTCTTGGCTCAATCGGGTCTCCTGACTTGTTTCTATTAACAGATCACTGCATCAAGTTGATACAAATTTGGTTCTGGTTGACTGCAATTGTCGCCTTTTTCTATCGAATGGAAATAAAGACGGTTGATAACGTATTTCCACGAGATTATATGAATACTGTAGAAGAAGGACGAAAGATCATCTTTTCTTTATCTCAAGAACTTGAGAAATTACTCGAGGAAGTCAAAACTAGGCCAAATCCGGTACAATAACATCACGAAGGCTGAACTTTTGTTAAACGACTACAGCCGATATAAAATGCTATTCTGTTAACATATCCATGACTGAAGACCTAAAAGTAGCAACTGATGTTGATCTGAAACGCAAGCTTATCGTTCGTCGATATCTTGATTTGCCAAGGTATCTTGATTTACTTCGTTCAAAAACTCTCTACTTCCACAGAGCAGACCTATTCTCTGATCGATTTGAAGGAGCGCTGACACCAACCATTCGAAAATCTATTGACGATGCTCGACGACAGGGTCTCATTAAGTACGATGCCGACTACTTTTATCGCAGATCTCGCATGGGTAGCTATGTTAGCTGCTGGAGCCTTGGCGCAAAGGACAATATGGCCTTATGGCAGTTATATGGAGGTTTGTCAAACGCTGTCGCAGTTACATCAACAATCGGCAAGATCGTAGCAGTCGGTCTTCCTT
Organism: Nitrospirota bacterium; assembly: GCA_045403145.1. Taxonomy (GTDB): domain Bacteria; phylum Nitrospirota; class UBA9217; order UBA9217; family UBA9217; genus JAJYKN01. The sequence goes on from JAXIPA010000095.1 coordinate 1,408, forward strand.
GGCGCGAAAATGTATTGATTCACAGAGTCAAGTACATAGACCACTTCAAAAGCCCAACGATGGTGGTCGGCCGCTACACCGATCTCTTGCGCTTCAAACACGAGGCATACAAATTTGAGGACGAAGTGCGGCTGATAGTTCCGCGGCAGCATGATCAATGGGAAAGTAATCCAGAAGGTATTCGTTTGCCGATTGAAGATCTCAATATGCTAATCCGCAGTATTGTGGTCGCGCCGGAAGCGAGCGCGTGGTTCTACGAACTTATAAAAGACGTTACTGTCAGGTACGGAATTGCGAGCCCCGTACGTCGATCAAAACTCACTTATTTACCCAAGTGACTAGGAGAGCGAGGGGCATGAGCCTTTAGGGCCACTCGCCATTCGAAAAAAAACGTCCCGAAGATCAGCAATGTCAGGTTATTACTGTTGATATTGAAGTCAGTTCACGAGAACGAGGGGAACGTTGTTGCACCTGTTGCGTGATGTTATTCATTCGTCGTCTTTCCCATTACCACTTTCCTCAACGCCTCCAAATCCACCGAAGTAGGATGAAACGCGCCCATCCAGCACGACTTAGAGGGTCACTTCTCGATTCTTGACAAATAGCAAATTTCACGCAGTAACTGTTGCAGTTTCACCTATACGAAATCTGTTTAGTAGTAGGTGTACTTCGCGCGGCTGTTGGATTGTTTTCCTATCGGATGCATGGGCTCTTTAAAAAACAAAACGGGCTGATCGCTGGATGCGCGATGAGCCCGTTCTTTTTATTCTGAGCGCCGCTGTTACTTCTTCCTCTCCTCCATCTCCCTCTTCACCGTCGGAAACGAGTCCAGGTTCGTGTGCGGCAGGAACAACGCTGACATGTACTCGTCCATGAAGCTGTGCGAGACCGACAATTCGATATAGGTCATCTTTTTCGCGATCTCTTCCGCCTCGTGCCGGATGCGGTCGCACATCAGACCGTAGTAAGCGCCGATGATGGAGGTGTTGCCGAGGAAGACGAACTTGTCCACCGGCAGGTCCGGCAGCATGCCGATCGTGATGGCCCGCTCGACGTCGATGTACCGCCCGAAGCCGCCCGCGATATAGAGCCTGTCGAGGTCTCCGAACGACAGGTTCATCTGCGCGAGCAGCGTGGCGAAGCCCGCGTAAATGGCGGCCTTGGCGCGGATCAGGTTGTCCAGGTCCACTTCCGTGATCACGATCTCCTTGTTGACGGCGGACTCCACCCGCCATACGAGCACGTACTCGAGCCCGCTTTCCCCGCGCCGGACGCGCTTCGAGCCGAGGTCCTCGCGGATATTGCCCTTCTGGTCGATCACGCCGCAGAGGTACATCTCCGCCAGGATGTCGATCATGCCCGAGCCGCAGATGCCGATGGGCTTCGCGTCGCCGATGACGCGGTAATGCACATCGAACGTCACGGGATTGATCTCCACTTCCTCGATCGCCCCCTCCATCGCGCGCATGCCGAACTTGATGCCGCTCCCCTCGAAGGCGGGACCAGCCGAGCAGGCCGCGGTCACGAGCCAGTCCCTGTTCCCCAGCACGATCTCGCCGTTCGTGCCGATGTCGATGAAGAGCGAGACCTCCTCCTTTTTGTGGATCTGGGACACGAGCACGCCGGCGGTGATGTCCCCGCCCACATAACTCGCCACGTTCGGCATGGTGTAGATGATGGCCTGCGGGTCGACTTTGAACCCCACGTTCTTGCCGCGGATGAGCGGGAAAAAGGCGGCCACGGGAATGTAGGGCTCCTCCCGGATGTACTGGGGGTTGATCCCGTAGAACAGGTGGGTCATCGTGGTGTTCCCCGCGGCCACGACGTAGTCGATCATGCCGTGGGCGACATGGTTCTTGTTCGCCAGCTCGGTCAGCATGCCGTTGATGCTTCCGATGGCCAGGTCCTGGAGCTCCTGGAGGCCGTTCTTCTCCGTGGCGTACACGATGCGCGTGATGACGTCGTCGCCGCACTTTACCTGCGGGTTGTACGACGAGGCCGTGCCGAGGATGTGGCCGTTCGTCATGTCCACGAGGTACACGACGATGGTGGTGGTGCCGATGTCCACGGCTGCGCCGTAGCGGGTGTTTCGCACGTCCCCGGGATAAATGTCCAGGAGCTCGGTGAAGCTGCCCACGTTGAAGACCGGGACCGTCACCTTCCAGTTCGCCTCGCGCAGCACCCGCGACATCTTTTTGAGCGCCAGAATGTTGAGGTGGAGGTGGGAGGCGTCTAACCCCTCCTGGTCCAGGGCGCGCCTGAGCCGTTCGTAATCCGAGATGTTGTCGTCGATCGTCGGGGGGCTCATCTCCAGGTAGATCCGCCTGATGCGCGACTCGAGGCACCCGCCGGCGGCCTCCAGGAGTTTGAGCAGCTCGTCGGTCTTCGCGCCCATGGCGATCTTGTGTTTCGCCTGCATGCGGGATTCCTGCGGGATCTCGACAATGAGGTCGCTCTTGACCCGTGAATGGCAGGCGAGTACGTAGCCTCGCCCGGCCTCTTCCGCGGTCAGATAAGAGCGCGACTTCCCGCTTTCCACGCTCCCTTCCCTGATCACGACCTTGCACTTGCCGCAATTGCCCTTGCCGCCGCAGGACGAGAGCACGTATACGCCCGCCGCCTTCACGGCCTTGAACAGACTCGTATTGTCGTCAACGTCGACGGATATGTTGTCCGGAAGAAAAGTGATTTTGCGTTTCATGGGCTGAATATAGCAGGGTGATGAAAAGGGGTCAAGATTTTTCTGACTCATGACCAGGTCGCGGCTGCTCGACTGCGGGTTGCGCGCGCCCTGTCGCCTGAGACGCAGAAGGTGATTACGCACGGCACCGCTCTGCTGCAATTTCCTGTTGTCGGGCCGTAAAATTCTGCTATACTGCGGTTAATTCAGGCTGCCTGGCGAACTCAAAGCATTAAAAAGGCATCGGCTGAGCGTGACCGCCTTTGTTGTTTGCGGCGTTGATAAGTGAGAAATGACAATGAACGCGTTTCAGATGATCGGCTATCCTCTCCTGGTTGTTTCCCTCCTGGAGATCCTCCTGGGGATCGTCCTCACCCGGCACAACCCGCGCAAAAGCCCGGTGAACAGGTCCGTTGCCGCTTTCTCCTTTTTCGCGGCCGGCTACGCATTTTTTTCAGCCATCACTTATCTCCGGGCCTCGCAGGGACTGGATTTTTCCTTCTCTTCGCGTCTGGAGTGGATCGGCTGGCTCATGATACCCGCGGCGCTTCAGTTTGTCTTTTACCTGAAGGATGAAAACAGCCGTACCGCACGCTTCGCCGGCATGGCCCTTTACCCTTTCTGGCTGATCGTCCTCCTCCTCTGCCTCTTTACCGACCTGGTGGAGCCCGGGAATGTTTCGCTGGTCCCTTTCCTCGACCGGTCCGGCCCGCTGGAGAAACCGCTGCGGCTTTTCGGCGCGGTCCTGGTCCTCTGGAGCATGGTCGAGCTCTACCGTCTGAGAAAACTGTCTGCCGGGATCAAGAGAACGCAGCTGAATTATTTTCTTTCCGGAACGGTGCTCTTCACCGGAGGCGTCGCGATCATGGCCGGCGTCCTGCCGCTGTCCCCGTGGTCCGGCTTCGACCCGGCCCTGGGCGCGTTCTTCGGCCTGCCCTGGATCGCCCTCACCTGGTACGCAGTGACCCGTCACGGGCTGTTCGAGATACGGCGCGTGCTCCCCCGGACCGCGCCCCTCGTGCTGCTGGCCGGGCTTGCAATCGGCATCCACCTCGTTCTGTTCGAGCTGTTTGAACCCGCCATCGGGGCGATACCCGCGATCCTCTTCTCGCTCTCCCTTCTCGGGGCGTTGTTCATCGGGACCCGGTCAAGCCGCAGGATGCGGGGCTGGATGCGGAGTGCCGTGATCCAGGAAAGGCATGATTACCAGAAAGTGCTGCGGGAATCGATCTACGCGACCGCCACGATCCTGGACCTGGACGAGCTGCTGGATTTCATTATCAGCAGAATGAGAAACAATCTGAACGTGGACAACATTCGCCTCTTTCTGAGAGCTCCTGACGGAAGGTACGAGCTGCGGCAGGGATACGATGTTCATGAAAGGATTGTCCAAAGCTGGTCCCTGGCCAACGACGTCGTCCATTGGCTGCAACGGACGGGGAGGGTCGTCCTCAGGGAAGAGCTTGAGGCTGCGAACGGGGAGGGAGAAACCGCCTTTATCATTCGCTACTTCAAGGACTCCGACGCCGAGGCGGTCATACCCCTCTTCGCCAAAGACCAGATGCAGGGCGTGCTGACGCTGGGCGCGAAAAACACCGGGGAGCCGTACACCCCCCGCAACATCGACCTGCTGGAGGCGTTTGCCGGCCACGTTGCCGTGGCCATCGAGCACGCTACGCTCTATGAAAAGATGGAGGAAATAGTGAGGGAGCGGACCCGCGAGCTCGAAGAGGCGAGAAGGACCGCGGTGGCCGCAAACGCGGCGAAGTCCGAATTTCTGTCGAACATCTCCCATGAACTGCGGACCCCGCTCAACTCGATCATCGGATTTTCCGGCGTCATGAAGGACGGCGCGGCCGGCCCGCTCTCGCCGGAACAGCAGGCATATGTCAAGGACATATGGGAAAGCGGCAAGCACCTTCTGCGGATCATCAACAACATCCTGGACCTGTCGAAGATCGAGGCGGGCATGATGGAGCTTGAGTTCGACGACTTTTGTCTCAAGGAGCTCCTGGAGGGGAGCCTCTCGCTGTTCCGCGAAAAGGCGCAACGGCACCGGATAACCTTGAGCGCCGACGTCAGCGAAGACGTCGACATGATCACCGCGGACAAGACCAAGATCAAACAGGTAGCGCTGAACCTCCTGGCGAACGCGGTGAAGTTTACGCCCGACGGGGGCTCCGTGCGGATCACCGCGAGACGGGTTCCTGGTTCACAGTTTAGCGTTCATGGGGGATCGACCCGCAACTCTGAACTGAGAACTCTGAACGCCCTGCTCTCGCGCGAAGCGCTCGAAACCGCGGGTGCAGGCCCTGAACCAGGCGCTGGTTGCATTGAAATCAGCGTCGTCGACACCGGCATCGGCATGTCTTCCGAGGACTGCGAGAGGCTTTTCCAGCCGTTTCTGCAGCTTGACAATACCCTGACAAAAAAGTACGAGGGCACGGGGCTCGGACTCTACCTCTGCAGGAAGATCGTCGAGCTGCACGGCGGACGCATCCGGGCGGAGGGCGAGCCGGGCAAGGGCGCGCGGTTCAGCTTCACCATCCCGCAGAACGCGCGGGAAGCCGGCGCGGACGGGACTGACCGCTTGAACCATTCAGAGGGGGAAAATTTTAAGGAGAACTTATGACGGATACGAACAAACAGCCGAGGGTCCTCATCGTGGACGATGAGGAAAAAAACTTCAGACTTATTTCAGCGATCCTGAAAAACCTCAATTGTCTCTTTGAGACCGCGAAGAACGGCAGGGAGGCGGTCCTCAAGACCGTCTCGTTCAACCCCGACCTCATTTTCCTCGATATCATGATGCCGGAATTGGACGGGTATGCGGTCTGCAAGCTCCTGAAGAACAACCCGGATACGCGGGGCATACCCATCATCATCGTGACCGTGCTGGACGACAAGGCCTCAAAACTCAAGGCGCTTGAAGCCGGGGCAAACGATTTCCTCACCAAGCCCATCGACAGCACCGAGGTGATCATCCGGACGAAAAACCTTCTCCGCATCAAGGAATTCGAGGATTTCCTGAAAAATCATGCAGCATGTCTCGCCGCCGAGACGGAGAAAAAGACCGCCGAGCTGAACGCGGCGCTGCAGGACATCAGGAAATCGCAGCATCATCTGAAGGCAAGCTACCTCGACACCATTTTCCGGCTGACCATCGTCGCCGAGTTCAAAGATGAAGCAACCGTCCAGCATGTGAAGCGCATCGGTCTGAGCTGCGCCCATATCGCAAAACAGCTGGGCTGGTCGGAGGAGCGGGTGGAAACAATCAAGTATGCGTCGCCCATGCATGACATCGGGAAGATCGGCATCCCCTCCGACATTCTCCTGAAACCCGGGGCTCTCACTCCCGAGGAACTGGCCCTGGTCAAGACCCATACGACCCTCGGAGGAAAGATCCTGCAGGGCTCTCAGTCGTCGTATCTCCAGATGGCCGAGCAGATCGCGATCAACCACCATGAACGCTGGGACGGGTCCGGGTATCCCGCCGGCCTGAAGGGCGAGAACATACCGATGGCGGGACGGATCACGGCCTTTGCCGACCAGTATGACGCGCTCAGAAGCATCCGTCCGTACAAACCGCCCTTCGACTATGTCATGGCCTACCGGATCATGGTCGAGGGAAACGAGCGGATGGGGCCCCGTCATTTTGACCCGAAACTGATCGAGATCTTCAAGGACACGAACAGGGCATTCGAGAAGATCTATGACGAATACAAGGACGCGCCGGCCTCGACGATGTGACTTGGTGAAGACTGAAACGATCAGAAAGCGATCAGGAGCGTTGACATTGCCGCCGCATTTCTATAGTATGGGCTGTATGAAGGTAATCGAGGCCATGCGGCCATTACGGACGCTTGCAGCAGTTCTCTGCCTGATGATGATTTCCACCGGCTGCGCGTCCGCTCTCCCGCGTCCCACGGGGTGCCCTCCCGAGATAGGCGAGAAAGCGGCGAAGACGGCTGTTTCCATGATCGGCAGGCCCTACCAATACCGGGGCGACAGCCCAACGGGCTTCGACTGCAGCGGGCTGGTGCGGTACAGCTACCTGGCTGCCGGAAAGGACGCGCCGCACGGCACGAAACAATTAAGGACCGTCACGAGCCCGGTCGGACCAGCGGACATGCGGGAGGGCGATCTGCTGTTCTTCAACGAGAACGGGAAAAAGTACTCACACGTCGGGATCTACCTCGAAGGCGATGTCTTTGTGCACGCCCCCAGCACCGGAGGGAAGGTCCGGAAGGAAAGCCTCCAGGACCCCCACTGGAAAAAATCCTTCATCGAAGCAAGAAGGTTTCCTTGATAACGCTTGTCTTTGTGTCCCGGCGATTTCGTGGCGAGAAGGGCTTTAAGGCGGTGTGAGTTACCGGCTACTTCTTCGACTTCCTTGCCATCTTCTTCTGTGTCCCGCGCGTCTGCTTTCTCATCTGCACCACCCCGCTCCAAAGCCCGAAGAGCAGCACCTGAAGGCCGAGTACGACCAGAAAACCGGCGTTCAGGCCATAGCCCATGGAATCGGCCAGACGGACGGTCGTCGCCTCGATGGTCCGGTAGAGGACAAGCATGTTCGTCGTGGAGTTGATAAGCGTGACCGCCGCGCCGGCCAGCACGCCTTCGAGAATGGCATTCCCCTTTGAGGTGTGGCCGATCCAGCTGCCGGCCACAAAGATGGTGATGACGGCCACGAGTGCGAGCAGGGAGATGCCTTCTTTCCCGATGAGCCAGGGATGCTCTCCCCGCAGGAACGTGCCGATGGTCTCGATGCTGAACTTTCCGTAGGTCTCGCTGAAAGTCTGCCCGCTGAACCTGAGGAAGAGCGCCACAAGGAAGATCTCAATGATAAACTTGACACTGAAGCTGACCGCCACGTCAATCGCGATCCGTTCGAAGGCAATACCCGCTTCGGAGCCGGTCGGGGCGGTCACGGCCGCTTCTTTATTCGGCAAGTACGTCCTTGCCCTGCCCGCCTTGTTGCGGCGATCGAGGATCTCATAGATGATTGCGTAAAGGATGGGAATGAGGGGAAGGGTCCTGCTCAGATAAAACTCGAGGTCAAAGGCGCGGCTCAGAGACACGAGGCCGACGGACGCGCTCACCGCGATGGTAAAGCTGAGGAAGAGGTTGCCCATAGGATGGGATTATAGCACTTTTATCAGACTTTGGGCGGATAGGCGCCTGGCCCTTCAAGCATTGATCACGCAATCACCGTTCAGCGCTTCTTCGCGTACGTCTCCAGCTCTTGGTAGAATTCCTTCCCCATGAATGTCTCGATGGTCTTCCTGAGACTCCTGTACATGGGTTCGCCCGCAGGTTCGGTCATACAGCGGATATGATTCAGGTACGGGGTGTCCTGAATGGAAAGGACCTTTTTCCCGTCCTCGGCTGTATAAAACGCCAGGGGATACTGCACGCAGTCGGCGAACTTGAACTCCTCCCAGACCATTCCCTTTTCGATGGCGTAGCTATGCACGCTGCAGTACCGCATCCCCTCATTATTGCTATAGATCAGGGCGCAATCGTTGTTGAACAGGAGCACGCAGCGGAAATCCTGGCCCCCGAAGTCCCTCCGGATGGCCTGTGCTTCGTCCTCGTGGATCACGCAGCCCGTGGGGCATTGGGTTGTGCACGTGCCGAGGATTCCGCCGTTCTTTTTGATTGCCTCCCGGTTGTCCGGTGCAAGGTAGGCGAGAATGCCGTCGAGGTGCTCCTCGACCTTCTTTGCTTCCTGGGGCGGAACAATGCAGGACCGGTAGCAGCACATGGACTTGCAGCCGTATTTTTCCACGTCGCAGGTGTAGGGACGGGTGAAGATCTCGGGATTGACCAGGACCTTCGCGATTTCGACGAAGCCTTTTTGGCTGGAAGACATGGAAACCTCCAAACGAACCGTGAATTTGCCGCGGAGACCTTCGCGTGCGAGGGATTTTGAGGCGGGTTTTCCCCTCTGCTGGCTCTCATGCCTCGGCGGTGGGAGGCATTTTAAGTCACTCGTGCGTCGTTGTAAAGTTTTTTTTGCGACCGTTCAATTTTCTCTTGCAATCGATGAAAAAAAGAGTATATTTCGTTTCAAAAAAAATGAGCCCGCAGGCGTCTCCCTTCGCTCTCCTCCGGCATCAAGAGAGTCTGAAGAAGAAAAATGAGCGCGAATCATATTTACTCTTGACAAAGAGTGGTATTTTTGATAAACGGAAACTAAATTTTGATTTTCCTGGCGCCGCCTGAAGTCGAGGCGGATTGGATTCGAACTTCAAACCCTTTCGTGGGAACGAAAGGCGGTGCTCGCGGAGATCCCGATCGTATCGGGAAGCTTGTGAAGCGGGCGGAGAAGGAGGTAAACAGGTTGCACGCGTTGGGGACCCACCTATTGTTGGAGTTGAAGGATTGCAACTCCAAAACCCTGGGCAACTTAGAGTTTGTACAGGAAACACTAAAAAATGCAGCCCTTGAGGCAAAGGCGACCATTGTTGAAGTCGCTTTCCACGAATTCAGCCCCTTTGGCATCAGCGGGATGGTAGTCATCGCCGAATCCCATCTTGCCATCCATACCTGGCCGGAATACGGCTACGCCGCAGTCGATGTCTTCACCTGCGGAGACCTTATTGATCCCCGGGTCGCCGCAAAATTCCTTATTGAAAAGTTCGAGTCCAAGAACCCCTCCATCGTCGAGATGAAGCGGGGAATCCTCGGCCACGAGAAGCTTCCGCACAAGCCGGCGGCAGTACAGGGAGAGCTGGTTTCAGCATGATCGAGCCCAAGAGCTACAAGTGGTTCATAGAGTATACGAGTCCCCAGGAAGGCCACATCCACGGGATTCGCACGATTCACTACGCGAGCCAGACCAAGTACCAGAACATGGAGATCATGGAAAGCGGGAGCTACGGCCGGTGCCTCGTTTTGGACGGCAAGATGCAGTCGTCCGCAACCGACGAGTTCATCTACCATGAGGCACTGGTCCATCCTGCCCTGTTGACCCACCCGGACCCGAAGCGCGTCTTCATCGTGGGCGGCGGAGAAGGGGCCACGCTCCGCGAGGTGCTCCGTCATAAGAGCGTCGAGTACTGCATGATGGTGGACATCGACCAGGAAGTAGTGGAAAAATCGAAGGAGCTGCTCCCGGAGTGGCATCAGGGCGCCTTCGACGATCCCCGGACCGACCTCCGGTTCATGGACGCCCGCAAATATCTCGAAGAGACCACCGACAGCTACGACTGCATCATTATTGATATTTCAGAACCCGTTGAAGAGGGTCCGGCCTATCTCCTGTTCACGCGCGAGTTCTACGAGATCGTGAAGGAGCGTCTGACCCCTGACGGAACGATATCCCTTCAGGCCGGCACCACTGCCCTGCATCAGCTCTTGAATTTCACAGCCGTGGATAAGACCCTGAGATCGGTATTTCCGGTCGTCTCGCCCTATAATGTCTCGATCCCGTCCTTTGGTCTTCCCTGGGGCTTCACCCTGGCTTCGAAAAACCTTGATCCCAGCAAGTTCGCCCCCCAGCACGTGGATGAAATGATCAAAAAGCGGATCAAGGGCGAGAACCGGTACTTCGACGGCATTACGAACCAGGGCATGTACATGCTGCCCAAGCACATTCGCAAGGCCATGGCCGAAGAGACCAAGATTATAGAGGATAACGCGCCTCTCTTCACCTATCATTGAAATCCATGAATCCTCCTCCTAACCGAACCGAGGATGAGCAGTTCCGCACACCCCTGTTTGACGCCATGGTCAATCTTGCGGAGAGCCGCAAGGTTTCCTTCCATACCCCCGGACATAAGAGCGGCAAAGGTATAGCCACCCGGTTCCGCAAGTTCGTGGGACCGCGCGTCTTTTCCATCGACCTGACGACCCTCGACGAAGTCGATTCCCTCCAGAACCCTACCGGCGTCATCAAGGAGGCCCAGGAGCTGGCCGCAAAGGCGGCAGGGGCTGATCGTTCCTATTTCCTGGTAAACGGCACGACCGTTGGAAATCACGCCATGGTTGCATCGGCGACCGGGCCCGGCGACAAGGTCCTGATCGCCAGGAATTGCCACCGGTCGGTCTTGACCGGCCTGATCATGAGCGGGGCTTCGCCGGTCTTCTTTCAGCCCTCCTTTGACCGCGACCTCAAGCTTACCCTGAATGTGACCTTCGACACGGTGAAGGCGGCCATCGATGCCAATCCGGGAGCGCGTTCCCTCCTCCTCACCAGCCCGAACTACTACGGCCTCTGCGCGGACATCGAAAAGATCATTCCCTACGCTCACGAGAAGGGCCTCGCGGTGTTCGTGGACGAGGCGCACGGCCCGCACCTCAAATTCAACTCGAAGCTCCCCAAATGCGCGCTCGAAGCCGGAGCGGACATGTGCGTCCAATCAACGCACAAGATCGTCGGCGGCATGACCCAGGCGTCGATGCTCCACGCAAATGCGGGCAGGGTCAACATCGACGACGTCACGAACACCTTAAAGCTCCTTCAGACCACAAGCCCGTCCTACATCCTTATGGCGTCTTTGGACCTTGCCCGCATGCAGATGGCCACGGAGGGGAAAAAGCTCCTGAACCGGACCATCAAGCTTGCCGAGGAGGCCCGCGCAAAGATCAACTCAATCGCCGGGATCACCTGTTTCGGCAAGGACCGGGCGAAGGCCTCCGGCATGGCCGACATGGACACGACCAAGCTTACCATCACGGTCTCGGACCTGGGGCTTTCCGGCTACCACGTTTCCCAGGTCCTGAACAACCGGTTCGACATACAGGTGGAGATGGCCGACCCCTTCCATATCCTCGTCATCGTATCCATCGGGGACCGGCAGGACGACCTGGACCGCCTTGTGGCCGCGCTCCGGCAGATCTCGGCTGAGACGGGGCTCCAGGGAGCTCTCCTGCCGCTGGACAAGGTCCATCCGCCCTCACTTATGAACACGTTCATCATGACCCCGCGCGACGCCTTCTATTCCGACACCGAGCTGGTCGGCATCGACCGGGCAGTCGGCAGGGTTTCCGCGGAGATCGTGACCGTATACCCGCCCGGCATCCCCCTCCTCGTCCCCGGCGAAGAGATATCGAAAGAAGCCATAGATTACCTCAGGAACATGGCCGGTCTCGGCGCCATCATCGACGGTCTAAACGAGAACAACTCGCTTGTCCGGGTGGTACGGGCGTGATCCTGGGCTCGACCCCATCCCTGCACCCGCGTTCCTCCCGGTAAGACCGCGATCCGTTTTTCACGCCGGTCTCCTTTACTTTTTGCATGGTTTATAGTAACGTAAGCCGATCCTGCTGCCCCGGATTTACTATATTTTGTAAATGAGGAGGGTTGCCATGCTGAAGGAATTCAGAAATTTTCTGATGCGCGGAAATGTGGTGGACCTGGCCGTCGGCATCATCATCGGAGCCTCATTCGGGAAGATCATCACCTCGCTGGTGAATGATGTCCTGATGCCGCCGCTGGGTCTGGTGCTCGGAAAAATGGATTTCAGCGGTCTGTTCGTCAATCTTTCCGGGACGCCATACCCGTCCCTGTCCGCGGCAAAGGCGGCCGGTGCGCCGACCATCAACTACGGCGCGTTCATCAATACCATCGTCGACTTTCTCATCGTGGCAGCCGCGATCTACTTTATCGTCCTGCAGATCGCGAAACTGCGAAAAATGCACGAGGCCCCAGCCGCGGCGCCGGCCACGAAGGAGTGTCAATATTGCCTGTCCGTTGTGGCGCTAAAAGCGACCCGCTGCCCTCACTGCACGTCTGATCTGAAAGCGGCGTAGCCGAGCTATCCTTCTATGACCACTCCGCCAATCAACGCATCCGTCATTTTCCAAACCCTCCGAACGGTCTTCGGCTTTGAGTCCTTCCGGGCGAACCAGGAGGACATTATCAGAAGCATTCTTGACAAGAAGGATGTCTTCGCGGTCATGCCCACGGGCGGGGGAAAATCCCTGTGCTTCCAGCTGCCCGCGCTCCTGGCGCAGGGGACCGCGGTCGTCATAAGCCCCCTCATCTCCCTGATGAAGGACCAGGTGGACGCCGCCAGGGAGAACGGCATCGCCGCCGCGTTCATCAACAGCTCGCTGGACCAGCGGGAGATGTCGGACGTCTTTCGCAGGCTCCGAAACAATCAGGTCAAGCTCCTCTATATCGCGCCGGAACGGTTTGCCATGCCGCAGTTCACGGAGTTTCTTGCGGGCCTGCCCCTTTCGCTCTTCGCCATAGACGAGGCGCACTGCATCTCGGAGTGGGGCCATGATTTCCGGCCCGATTACCTCGCCCTTTCCGGCATTCCCTCCCTGTTTCCCGGCGTGCCCGTGGCCGCCTTCACGGCAACGGCCACGGAGAAGGTCCAACAGGACATCATTCGTAAGATCGGCCTCAGGACCCCTCATGTCGTACGCGCGTCCTTCAACCGGCCCAACCTCTTTTACCGGGTCGCGCCCAAGTCGGACGTGCACCGGCAGCTCCTGGAATTCCTGAAGGGGCATGAGGGAGAATCGGGGATCATCTACCGGACCACCAGGGACTCGGTCGGGGCGACCGCGGAGTTTCTCGCATCCAACGGCATAAAGGCGCTCCCGTACCATGCCGGGCTGTCCGCGGAGCAGCGCGTGCGCAATCAGGACGCGTTCAACAGGGATGAAGTATCCGTGATCGTGGCTACCATCGCCTTCGGCATGGGCATCGACAAATCGAACGTCCGGTTCGTGGTCCACGGCGACCTTCCGAAACATATCGAGGCCTATTACCAGGAAACGGGACGCGCGGGACGCGACGGCGAACCGGCTGATTGCCTGCTCTATTTCAGCAGGGGCGATATTCCGAAAATACGCTATTTCATCGACAAGATGGGGGATGACGCGGAACGCAGGATCGCATGGGAAAAACTGAACCAGACGGTCCGCTTTGCCTCCCATAACGTATGCAGGAGAAAACAGCTCCTCTCCTTTTTCGGCGAGGCCTATCCCGGCGACAACTGCGGCGCGTGCGATATCTGCGCCGGCGAAGCCGTACGAACCGACATCTCCATCGACGCGCAGATAGTGATGGCGGCCGTGGCGGGGACGAAGGAGCGGTTCGGCATAGTTCACATCGTCGATATCGTCATGGGCGCCGACACGAAACGCGTCCGCGAACTCGGGCACCATGCCATCAAGGCGTTCGGCGCGGGAAGACACAGGGACAAAAGCCACTGGCGGTTCATCGTTGACGAGCTTCTTGCCCAGGAGTATATCAGGCAGGACGGCGACCGTTACCCGGTTCTGAAGCTCGCGCCCAGAGGTCCGGCCGCTCTCGCGGGAAAAGAACAGGTGTTCGGACTCAAGCGCGAAGCAGGCAAGGTCATGGAGCGGCGAAGGAAAACGACGGAAGCCGGTCACTTCGACGCCGCGCTCTTTGAAAGACTGCGCGCCCTCCGGAAGCGGATCGCCGGGGAGAACCACGTGCCTCCCTTCGTGATCTTTTCGGACAAGACCCTTCACGAAATGTGCAGGCAATATCCCGTGACTTCCGGGGAGATGAGACGGATCGCGGGTGTCGGCGACGTCAAACTGGAGCGGTACGGCGATGAGTTTATTTCCGCGATAAGGACCTATACGGATAATAACCCCGGCGTTAAAGGCGCGGGCACGCGCGATGAAGCAAAAAACATTGGATAAAGAGCCGTCTTTGAACTCTTCGCGCTCCCGGCCGTTTTCGCGGGAAAAAGTTTGTTCAAGGAGCTGATCATGCGCATGCAGGGCCTTCTCGGAATCATTGTTTTCCCCGTCATCGCCTGGCTCATCAGCGAGAACAGAAAAAGCGTGCGGTACCCCGTTGCGCTCGCCGGCGTCACTGTGCAGCTTGCCGTAGCGGGAATTCTCCTTTATGTCCCCTTTTTCAAGAAGTTCTTTCTGCTCTTAAACAACGCCGTGCTTTCCCTCGAAGCGGCCACCAAAGCCGGCACTTCCTTTGTATTCGGGTACCTCGGCGGCGGGACGGCGCCCTTCCTGCTTCAGGATCCGGGAGCGAACTTCATCCTCGCTTTTCAGGCCTTGCCTCTCGTCCTGGTCATCGGCGCGCTTTCCGCCCTCCTTTTCTATTGGAGAATCCTGCCCTATATTGTCAAAGGCTTCTCCTTCGTTCTGCAAAGGACGATGAACATCGGCGGCGCACTCGGGCTCGGAGCATCGACGACGATCTTCCTCGGCATGGTGGAGGCGCCGCTTTTGATCAAGCCCTATCTGGGGAGCATGACCCGGAGCGAGCTCTTCTCGCTCATGACCGTGGGTCTTGCCTGCATTGCCGGCACCGTGATGGTCCTGTACGCGACGTTCCTGAACGGCGTCATCCCCGACCCCCTGGGCCACATCCTTGTCGCGTCCTTTATCCACGTGGCTGCGGCCATTACGATCGCGAGAATCATGGTGCCCGAAACGGGCGAGGAGACTTCCGGGAGACTCATCCCGCAGCGTACGGCAACCAGCTCCATGGACGCCGTGGTAAAGGGGACCATGGACGGCCTCCATCTCCTCCTGAACATCATTGCCATGCTGGTCGTGATGGTGGCCC
The DNA here is from genome assembly GCA_045403145.1 of Nitrospirota bacterium. Classification (GTDB taxonomy): domain Bacteria; phylum Nitrospirota; class UBA9217; order UBA9217; family UBA9217; genus JAJYKN01. Next base: position 16,620 of record JAXIPA010000095.1, read on the forward strand.
TCGTGCACCTGGCGAACGTGCTCATTGGCCTGCTTCCCGACGTGGCGGGCCGGCCGCTCACCCTCCAGCGAATCCTCGGGTTCGTCATGGCCCCCGTTGTCTGGCTCTTCGGCATCCCCTGGTCCCAGGCGCAGACCGCGGGCTACCTCATGGGCACCAAGACGATTTTGAACGAGTTGCTCGCCTTTCTGGAAATGGCAAAACTGCCGGAGGACGCCCTCGATCCGCGAAGCAGGCTCATCATGACTTACGCCCTCTCCAGCTTCGCCAACTTCGGCAGTCTCGGAATCCTCATAGGCGGCCTCGGGAGCCTCGCGCCGGACCGGCGGGACGAGGTCGTGGGGCTCGGCCTGAAGGCCCTCGTCGCGGGCACACTCGCCACCTGCCTGACCGGCGCGGTTATAGGGATCTTTACCTGACTTGGCGGGGGATCGATGACCAAAATCAGAAACCTTGAACTGCGAGAGACGCAAAGGTCGCGAATCCTTCGCGGCAAGAGTTTCTCTTCGTATCCTTCCTTACTTTGTTCTGGTATAATCCAACCATGCAATTTTTCCGTTATCGCGGCCGGTTTATCCAGGGAGTGCGCCTGTTCCTCAGGGTGCTCCTGAGCTACCGGCTCCATTCCCTCAGAAACTTTTTTTCGTCTCCCGCCGTTCGTAAGGAACGCTTGAAGCGCCTCCATGCCCGAAACGCGCTCCTGCTGCGCCTTCGTATGATCGAGATGAAAGGCGTGCTGATCAAGATAGGCCAATTCCTGTCTTCCCGCGTCGATATCCTTCCTGAAGAATACACGGACGAGCTCTCGAAGCTCCAGGACCAGGTGCCGCCCACGCCGTTTTCCGAGATCGCCAGGCGCGTAACGGAGGAGCTTGGACCCCTGGACGAGGTCTTCTCGTCCTTTGATAAGGAGCCGATCGCCTCGGCGTCGCTCGGCCAGGTGCACAAGGCCTGTCTCAAGGACGAAAACTGCATCGTGGTCAAGGTGCAGTACCCCGGCATCGACGAGGTGATCGCCGCCGACATCCGGACCCTCAGATTCGTGGTCCGGATCCTGAAGGTGCTCTACCGGCATATCAATCTCGATGTCATCTTCTCGGAATTTTCCCGCATCGTGCATGAGGAACTGGACTATATTCAGGAAGGCAAAAACGCTGAGACCTTCGCGCGGAACTTCGAAAAGAACGCGAAGATCAGAATACCCATGGTCTATTGGCCCTTTACCACGTCCAAGGTCCTCGCCCTCGAATATATCGAAGGCATCAAGATCACGGACTTCGACGATATCGACCGTGCGGGGATCGACCGGAAAGAGGCCGGCCGCATTCTTGCCGAGGCGTATGCCCAGATGTTTTTTGTGGACGGCCTGTTCCACGGAGACCCCCATCCCGGCAACATCTTCGTGAGGCCCGGCCCGGAGGTCGTCCTCGTTGATTTCGGCATGGTCGACCGGATTTCCACCCCGCAACGGGAGGGGCTCAGGCGGGCCTTCACCGCCATCATGGACGGCGACGCGCTGGATCTGGTGCGTTCCCTCGTGGACATGGGGTTCATCCCCCTGACGAACGACATTCAGCCCCTCGTGCAATTTGTCAAAAAAATGTTTCAGAAGTACCGTAACATCTCGGCCTCCGAGTTTAAGGCCATGGACATCAGCGAGATCGGACACGATATCGCCGAAGCGCTCCAGCTTTCCCCGTCGATCCAGATTCCAAACGATTTCATTCTCTTCGGGAGGGTCATCGGCATGCTGAACGGACTCGGCTCGCGCCTCGACCCCGACACGAACATCATCGAAATCGCCTCGCCCTTCGCCCGCCGGTTCAT
>JAXIPA010000182.1:0-33329 GCA_045403145.1 Nitrospirota bacterium
AGCCTCCCTTGTGGAGAACTTTAAGTGCACACTATGATGTATATACCTCAGACATTCGCCAGTCAAGGCTTTTTCAACCGCGCATTGAATTCTCCGCCTTCTACGCGAGAATGAGCACGGCGACAGCCGGGATTGCGAGGATCAAGGCGCTTCCGATCCACCAGAACGTCGGGGAATCGCCTTGCAGCCTGCCTTTGACGGCCACGATCGCCGCAGCCAGGCCGGACAGAACGCTCGCAAAGGCGATTATGAACGCCAGTAATCCGCTGGTGCGGCAGCCGAGCACATCAACGGGCGTTGCCACCACCGCGAAGAAGAGGAGCGGGGCGATTGAAGGCAATATGATGTGGCGTTGAATAAGGGGCATGATTGATTTTCACCAGCGGGCAGCAGGCCGTATATTGTGGCAAGAATCATTTCCTGGTCTTCAACTTGTTTTCAAGACGCCTAAACATCTCTTCTTGTTCAGTGGTCCTGTCTTTCCGTATGTTCTTTTCTCCCTGAACAAGGAGCTTCATCAAGCCTATTGCGGACTTCATGCGCTCGTATGATTCGGGGTCTTGCAGAACGGCGCGCGGCTCCCCTTTCTGCGTAATGATGACCGGCCTGCGCGTTTCATTGATTTGCTGCAATATGTCCGCGGCCTTTGATTTCGGATAGGTCACGGGCCGGATGTCTTCAGGGATTTTCATCTCCCACCTCCTGTCCGAATAACGTACTATAAAAAGGCCGATATGGCAAGCAACGAATGTTTCCTCCCCTTCAAGGGGAGGATTAAGAGCCTGCCCTCGAATGGTTCTATCGGGGGTGGGGATGGGTTTCATAGACATGGCAGTAAACCCATCCTCACACCCTGCACTCGCGTGATCGCTGGGTGCAAGACCCCAGCCCTCTCCTTGAAGGAGAGGGTGTTTAGCTGCGGCATTCAAAAAAATAGTTCTTGCTATTTACAAAGAATCCTGTATTATGCCCTTCGACTGTTTAACAATGCGGCGGGAATTTGACTGAAGAACATCCACTCGTCACCATCTCCCTGCCCTTCATATCATCGATCATCAACCCCCCTTGCTTTCAGCTCCCTTTCTGAAAAAGCATCAGCATATATGGTTGGCGAACGATGTAGTTATGCCGGTCATATTTGTGCTGGCGCCGACTTCGCGAACAGGAACACACGGGTGTACCTGCGGCCTGCACGCCAACCTTTTATCGGATTTCTGTTTCGTCGTTCACACGACGGTCACGGGAAATCAAAGGAGTTCTATGTCTTTTTCAAACCTGCAGCTCGCAGCACCCATCATCAAAGCAATTAACCTGTGCGGCTACACCGCGCCCACGCCGATCCAGGCCCAGGCGATCCCCCTGGCGCTGGAAGGCAAGGACCTGATCGGCTCGGCCCAGACCGGCACGGGCAAGACCGCGGCCTTCGTGCTGCCGGCGCTCCAGCGCCTGAGCGTGCCTTCGTCCGCAGCGGGCCGCTCCAAGGGTCCCCGCATCCTCGTACTGACGCCCACGCGCGAACTGGCCAACCAGGTTACCGATGCCGTGCGCACGTACGGAAAGTTCATGCGCATCAGGAGCGGCGTGATCCTCGGCGGCATGCCTTACTTCGAACAGCAGCGCCTCCTGTCTCAGCCCGTGGACATGATCGTGGCCACGCCCGGCCGGCTGATCGACCACATGGAAAGGGGCCGCATCGACTTTTCACGGCTCGAACTGCTTGTGCTCGACGAAGCTGACCGCATGCTCGACATGGGCTTCAGCGACGCCGTGGAAACGATCGCCTCGGCAACGCCGGCAACGCGCCAAACGCTCCTCTTCACTGCGACCTGGGACAACTCCATGGCAAAACTGGCCCAGCGCCTGCTCAAGGACCCCGTACGGGTCGAGATCAACGGCAAAAAGACCACTCTGGAAGCGATCGAGCAGCGGCTTCACGCGGCCGACGACATGCAGCACAAGAACAGGCTCCTGAACCACCTCATTTCGGACAGCGGCATGACCCGGGCGCTCATCTTCTCGGGCACGAAGCGGAACGCCGATCAGCTGGCCCGCGAGCTTACCGCCCAGGGCCACTCCGCAGCCGCCCTGCACGGCGATATGAACCAGAACGCCCGGAACCGCACGATCATGAACATGCGCCGCGGAAAGATCCGTCTCCTCGTCGCTACCGACGTGGCGGCGCGTGGCCTCGATGTGACCGGCATTACGCACGTGATCAACTACGACCTTCCGAAGAACGCCGAGGACTACGTGCATCGCATCGGCCGGACCGGCCGTGCAGGCGCATCAGGCATCGCCATCTCCTTCGCCTCGGGCAGGGAGGTTGATTCCCTGCGCAGCATCGAGCGTTACATCGGGCAATCCATCCCGCAGCATGTTATCACGGGGCTGGAGCCGGCCCGTCCTCTGCGCCGTTCGAGCGGCGGGAGCAGCGGACCGGGACCGTCGTCCGGAAAACGCTTTCAGGGCGCCTCGGCAGGCAGGCGGTATGGACAAAACGCATCATCAAAAAATTCATTCGGCGCCAGACCCGGCAGAAAGCCGAATACGGATACCCGATTCAACAGGGATGAAAAAAGAAGCGTCAAGAGCGACGGCGGCAAGTTCTCGGACTTCCGCGGAGCGAAACCTGGTCGCCAGAGCCGCTGGGCATAATCCGAAATAACAGAGCTCATGCATCAAGGCACCCCATCTTCGGGGTGCCTTTTTTATTTTTTATGGCAATTATGAAGCAAGCAATCACGTCAGCTGCCGGTCCATCATTCCCGATGGAGAAAATGCTGTTTCTTTGCATTCTTAAAAACCGGGATGCCGATTTTCTCAGCCCTGCAAAAAATCCTCTCGTGCGGTTTTCCATTAATTCAATTAGTTATATTTTGGCATGCCTGATGCAATAACCAGGGCAAGACAGAACGAAAGGAGAACACAAACATGAAGAACACAATCTCAAAAAATGCGGCATATATCGGTGCGGGATCGGGCCTGGTGCTGTTCGCCATCTTCGGCCTGCTTCCCGGCAGTCTGCTCGGAGGCGCGGCAGGAATCAAATTCGCGGGCATGCTCTTCGGACTTCCGCTTGACCCGGGCATCCTCTCGCGGGCAATCGTTCTTGCATCCATGCTGGCGGGCGTACTGGTTGCGGGAATCACGATAGTGACGGCGGCATCCGCGGCGGGCTGGCTTCTGGGCCGGCTCATGGAAGCGTCGGCGCAAGGAAAGGATGCGGAAACAGCGGTTCTGGCGAGGAACAAATAACAGGGACAAGAGACTTCAATTCAATAATCATAGAGCTTCGGCTGAAAGGAGATTAATCATGAAGAACGAAACGGTAAAAGCAGGGATGAAAATCGGTGCAACAGTGGGTGGTCTGGTATTTGTAGTGTTCGGCATCATGCCGGGATTTTACTTCGGGAGCTACGGGACGCTGATCCTGCTCCAGAAGCTGATGGGCGGGACGGTCGAACCGACGCTCTTTGTCCGCGCAACGGTGGTGATGGGAATTATGGTCGGCATCGCATGCGCGGCCGCGGTGTGCATCGTGGTCGGAGGCCTCCTCGGCACGGCCATGGGGTTTGTGGTGTCTCCTGCGACGCGCGGGAAAGAAGCAGCTGCGGAAAAAGCGTAGAAACGGTAATGCGGAATGCGGATTTCGGATTGCGGAATGAATAGCTAAAAGCATAGAAGCGATGAGAGGCAGAAAAATCTACAGAAAAGGCGGTGAGCAATCACCGCCTTTTCTGTTTTTTGTCTCTTTAGCGGCCGTGGCTCGGCCGCCGGGGTTTGAATGTCCGTGTGCCTGACGGATGGGCCGCTCCCGCCGGTCGGGGCGACGCTCCCCGGCTCGTTGCTGCGGGGTGCGCCTGGCGTCCCGGGGCCGCATGCGTGCGGACGCCGGCATGTTTCGGCCCGCCCGTTTCCCTGCGGCGCTGCGGTTCCCGCGGCGGACGCGCGAATTCTGCGTCCCGCGCCGGCGCGGCCTTATGATAGTCGAAGTCCTTCAGCGTGCGGCGCTCGACCTTCTCGCCGAGAACACGCTCGATGGCGCGCACGAGCGGCTCGTCTTCACGGGTGACAAAGGTGAAGGCGTCCCCTGTTTTGGCGGCACGGCCGGTGCGTCCGATGCGGTGCGTGTAGGCGTCCGTCGTATCGGGAATGTCGTAGTTGATGACGTGGGATATGCTCGAAACATCGATGCCGCGGGCCGCGATGTCGGTCGCAACGAGAATCTGATAAGAGCCGTCCCGGAACCCGTCGAGCGCCGCCTGGCGCTTGTTCTGAGACAGGTTGCCCTGGAGCGAGGCGGCCTTGTAGCCGGCCTTCTCAAGCTGCTGCCCGATGCGTTTGGCCCGGTGCTTGGTCCGGGTGAAAATCAGGATGGACTCCGTGTCCGTATGTTTTAAGAGCTCCATCAGAAGCGCGGTCTTCAGGTGCTGTTCGACCGGATAGAGGGCGTGCGAGACGGTGTTCGCCGGAGCGGTGTGGCCGACCTGCACCGTGACCGCTTTATGCAGGACTTCATGCGCCAGTTTCCGGATATCGTCGGGCATGGTGGCGGAGAACAGAAGCGTCTGGCGCTTCACCGGCACGTGCCTGATGATCCTCCGGATGTCGGGCAGAAACCCCATGTCGAACATCCGGTCCGCCTCGTCCAGGACGAGGATTTCCAGATGCGAAAGGTCGATCGTCTTCTGGTTGATATGATCGAGCAAACGACCGGGGCAGGCCACGACGATCTCGACTCCGGCGCGCAGTTTCTGAATTTGCGGGTTCAAGCCAACGCCGCCGTAGATGGTGGCGCTATGCAGTTTCGTGTCACGCCCGAGCGCTACGATGGCCACGTGGGTCTGCTCGGCCAGCTCGCGTGTGGGGGCGATGATCAGGGCGCGGACGCGGCCGCGCGGTCCTTGCAGCAGCCGCTCCAGGATCGGCAGCACAAACGCAGCCGTCTTGCCGGTCCCCGTCTGCGCCAGGCCCATGACGTCGAGCCCCTCCAGAACCGGCGGGATGGCCTGGTCCTGAATAGGGGTGGGCGTTGTGTAACCGAGCGCCTTGATGCCGGACCTGATGGTAGGGTGGAACTTGAATATTTCGAATTTCACTGAGGCTCCTTGTGTGCTGGTCAATAAAAAAAGCCCCGGATCGCTCCGGGGCTTTTGGAGTGGTTATAAATTATTTCTCCGAATCTTGTTAGACTTTGGCTACGTTCGCCGCCTGAAGACCCTTGGGGCCTTTTACGACTTCGAAGGTCACCTTGTCGCCCTCGTTCAGCGACTTGAATCCGTCTCCGGAAATCGCCGAAAAGTGCACGAACACGTCCTCACCATTCTCCTGCGTGATAAAACCAAACCCCTTGCTGTTGTTGAACCACTTCACTACACCATTTGCCATTTCTGTTTCTCCTCTGCTTCCTTATTGAAATTGTCCGGGAACGTGTCCGCGGATAGGTGAAGCATACCTTACTCCCACAATCCTGTCAAGCTGATAATTGAAAAAAAGTCAATGTTAACATGTTTATCTTGATCAAGCATCAACCGGAGACGGACCGGGAATATCTCCGTACGCCTCCACCCTCTCCGCTCAGGAGGTCTTTGGCTGCTTGTACGTCCTGGCCTGGTGCATGAACGCTTCGAGCCTCGTCACGGTCTGAGAGTCGCCCTGGCCTTCATAGGCGATGTTGAGGAGGGGGATATTGTTGTGGTCTTCGCGCACCCGCTTGAGTACGGCCGTCGCAATAGTGCCGGGCATGCAGGTAAAGGGCATGACGTTCACGATGCCCGACACGCCGCGGTTGATATAGTCGATGGCCTTGCCAACGGACAGCACGGCCTCTCCCTCGAAGGAATGATGGATATAGGGCCGGGCGGCGCGCAGCGTCTGTTCGATGCTCGGCTCGTGGAGGCTCCGGAGCGAGCCGTTGAAGCTGCTCAGAAATCTCTTTTCGTCCTTGTGCTGTACGTGCCCGGTCAAATACGCCTTGAAGAGCGCCTTCCAGGAACCGTTCATCCTCGCGGACGTCTTTGCCGTGGTGTTCACGTAGAGAAGCCATTCTGATATGGGCGCGACCCAGGCCTCGCCCCCGAGCTGCTCGATCCGGCGCACCACGTTCTCGTTGCTGAACCGGTTCGAGCGGATATAGATCTCTCCCACGATGCCGACCACGGGCCTGGTGCGTTCCGTGATGTCAATGGCCATGAAATCTTCATAGGCCGCGTGAAGCATTGGGACGAGGTCTTCCCTTTTTTCGATGGCGGCAATCAGGCGTTCGAGGGCCGCCTGGTACACCCGGTCCGTCTGGCCCGGCTGCTTCTCGTAAGGCCGCGTTTCCCACAGCGCCTTCTGGAGCATGTCCACGGCGAACGCGCCCCGCCAGCTCATGAGCACGAAATTCCTGTCGAGAGAGCGGACATCCTTATGGAGCGACTCGTCCTGCATGGGCGCGAGGATCTCGACGCGCTCAAGCCCGAGCTTGTCCAGCACCTGACGATGGTAGCGGTGGTACTGTCCGAACCTGCAGGGCCCCTTGCCCGTGGGCATGAAGAAGGCGGTCCTCCCGGGATCGAACCCGGGCCTCCGCGTCGCTTTGATCATGTCCCCGGTGGTGAGCGCCAGCGGGTAACACTCCCGGCCCGAACTGTGTTCCCTGCCGGTCCGCACGGTCTCTTCGTCCGATTCCGGCAGCACCTCGGCCTCCACTCCGCAGGCCCGAAACGCGGCAGCGAGGGCATGGGCATGATCGGTCATGGGCGGCAGATATACTTTTTTCTCGTGGAGCGATCCGTTGCCGTTGCTCCTGCCCCGGACCGGCGGGGATGGGCGCGGCCGGACGTTGTTCACGTTCTGCAGGCTGTCGAGGAACGCCTCGATCCTCGTGATCGCGCCGGCATCGGCGCTGTGCTCGTCGATCTCGAGTTGAAGATAGGGCCTCCCGGCCATTTCTTCGCGGAAAAAGTGGGTGATGAACGAATCAGGGCCGCACCCGAAGTTGGTGAGGTAGACGGGTGACAGCCCCGGGTGTTCCTTCATAACGCGGCCCGCGGCCATGATCTTCTGCCCCGACCGCCAGTACATGTTTTCCTGGCCGGAAAGGTCCGCATCGTGAAGGGGAAGAAAATCCATGGGGATCGCCTGGACACCGAGTTCGCGTATCTTGGACGGCAGGTTCAGGTTCAAGCCGGTATCGCAGGTGTTGTAATTCCGGCCGATAAGCACCAGCGCTTTCTCGCCCGGCTTGAGCGAGGAGAGTATCTCCTTCCCGCGACGCTCCACATCATGCTGAAATCGTTTCTGGGCCTCCCATCCAAGCCGCTCTGCGCGAGCTGTCTCTGTCCGGCCTTTCCCAAGGGCCTTGCCGAGGACCTGCATGCTCTCGCCGAACCGGCGTTTATCGTGCATGAAGAGAACGGGTTCGATCGTCCGGGTATCGCCGAAGCGGATCGAAGCCTTCGCTACGTAGGGAAAGGCCTGGGCATAGGGACAGGCCTGGGCGTTTTTTGCCTGTTCATGGGCCACGGGAAAGCGGATAAAACTCGGAAGGAAGAGAAGATCAACCTTTTTGTCCAGAAGGTCCAGTACGTGCCCCAGGCCGACCTTGGCCGGAAAGCACGTCTCAGCGGCCGTGGCTTCAAGAGAGCGATTGATCAGCGGACGGTTCGTGCGCTCCGAGAGCAGGACGCGGAATCCGAGCCCGCTGAAGAAGGTCTGCCAGAAGGGCAGGAAGTCGTTCACATAGAGCACCCGCGGAATGCCGATCACGGGCGCCTGCTCGCCGACTTTCTTCGTAATGACCGCGGACTGGAGCAGAGTCTCGCGCTCGGCAAAGAGATCCGGAAGGGCGGCCGATGCGGCCGTTTTCTTCTTTACGTCGTACTTCTCGCACCGACTCCCGTAGAAGAGCGGTTTCTCGCCGTCAAAAATCACCCGCCGGATATCGCAGCGGTTCGCGCACTCCGCGCACTCAAAGGTCGTTACGGTGTAGGCGCGTTCGCTCAGATCGAAGCCTTTGAATGAGCTTGCGCCGCTGCTGCCGCGCATGGCAAGGATGGCTGCGCCGATTGCGCCGGTCACTTCATGGTGAGGCGGGACCGTTATGGGTTTTCCCGTGATGATTTCGAAGGCGGACACGACAGCCTTGTTCGCGGCAACACCGCCCTGGAAAAAAATGCGCTCTCCCACACGTTTGTCGGCCACGACCTTGTTCAGATAGTTATAGACGATGGAGTAGGCAAGTCCGGCCGTCAGTTCCTCGACTCCTGACCCGGTGTTCATGGAATGGACGAGGTCCGACTCCATGAATACGGTGCAGCGCTCGCCGAACCTGCAGGGCGACTCGGCGCAAAAAGCCCTGGCCTCGAACTCCTGCTTGATTCGGATGCCGAGCCGCTCCGCCTGTTCTTCCAGGAACGAGCCGGTCCCCGCCGCGCAGGCCTTGTTCATCTCGAAATCCACCACCGCGCCGTCCCGGAGGCTGATGAACTTCGAGTCCTGTCCGCCGATCTCGAAGATCGTGTCCACCAACGGATCGATGGCCGCGGCCGCTGTTGCCTGGGCCGTGATCTCGTTTCTGACCACATCGGCGCCGATCATGTCGCCCGTCAGATACCTGCCTGAACCCGTGGTCCCGGCCCCGAGGATATGCACCCGGGGGCCGATCTCCGCCCCGACCTCGGCAAGCCCTTGCTTCACCGCTTCGATCGGCCTCCCCGCCGTCGGAAGATAGCGTTTGGACAGGACCCGCATATTTTTATCGATCACGACGACGTTCGTGGACACGGAGCCGACGTCCACGCCGAGATATGCCTCGACCAGGCCGTCCCTGCCCGTCGCCGCATCCTGGTCCGGGTTCGGCATGATCCCCCGTGGTCTGGCCAGGGCGCTCATGCCGGTTGCTGCCTGTCTTGTTTCGTCGGATAGCATGGCCGCAAGCGCTGCGGCGCCGCGATAAGCGCAGGCCTCGCCCTGCAGCTCTTTGCTCATGAGGGCCGCGCCGATGGCGCCCGAGGTGTTGAAATGGCCGGGCACGGTCATCTCCTGTTCCGACAACTTTAACACCTCTCGAAAAGCCCGACGCATGCCGAGGTTCGCTGCAACACCGCCCAGGAACAATACGGGCGCCGGGAATTTTTTGCCTTTGCCGACCGTGGCCTTGAAATTCCGCGCCATGGCAAAGCACAGGCCCGCCACGATGTCGAAGTCCGGCGTCGCGATCTGCTGGAGGTGGATCATGTCGCTTTTCGCGAAGACGCTGCACCGGCCGGCCACGCGCGGCGGGGTCTTTGATTTAAGGGCGAGGCTGCTGAATTGTTCGATCGTGAGATGCAGTCGGGCAGCCTGCTGGTCGAGGAACGATCCGGTCCCCGCCGCGCATGCCGTGTTCATGGAGAAGTCTTCGATCTTGACCCTGCCGGAGGCCTTGTCGGGAACGAGGGTTATGAGCTTCGCATCCTCGCCGCCCATCTCGATGACGGTCCGGGCCTCGGGGTGGAACTCATGGGCAAAGGCGGACTGGACGAGTATCTCGTTGATGAACAGCGCCCCGATGGCACCGGCAACCTGTTTTCCGCCGCTGCCCGTAATGCCCGCGGCCCTGATGCCGTGTTCTCCGAATTGAGACGCCAGCGCCGTGAGCTCGGCATAAAGGGTGCTGAGCGGGTCGCCCTTGATCCTGACGTATGATTCCGACAGCAGCCGGTGGTCCCCGTCAAGGACCGCGGTTTTTATGGTTATGGAGCCGACGTCAATTCCGAGAAAAAGTTCTCTGCGCATAATCCTGCCCTTGCATAGGAAGTTTTGTATTCTGCTCCGATGATGAAATGAGGCGAATCGATTCAACAGGTGAGCTGGGTTCATTATAGTGAGATCGGACAGGTTAGTCAACCCCGAGCGTCGTCACCTGGTGATTCCGGAAACAGGGCAGCGCGGATAAATTTAATTAAAAAAGGGGTGCAGGCTGATGAAAAAATGTTATAATACGCCGTCGCAGGACCATCTGTATCCTTATCAAGGAGCGTCATGAGTACGCCGTCGGGTGATATCAAGGACTGGACCGTTCCCTGGCTCTTCCAGGATTTCCGGACTGGGAAAAAGACCGCGACCGTGGTTTTATCCCGTGACGCGGAAGTTAAAAAAGTTTTTTTTCCGCGCTGGTGAAATCCTCTACGCTTCTTCAAACCTCGACGCGGACCAGTTGGGAAGCTGTCTTCTCGGTTCCGGCAAGTTCACCCGGGAACAGCATGCGGCGGCCCAGGAGTTTGCCGGGAGATCAGGCAAGCCCCTGGGGGCTGCTCTCATCGAACGCGGGCTTATCTCGCCGCAGGACCTTGTTGCCGGCGCCAAGTTCCAGGTCAAACAAATAGTCCGGAGCCTGCTGACCTGGCGCGATGGCCGCTACCTTGTGGACACAGGTCCGCTGCCGCCCACGGAGGTCATCCCGCTCCGGATTAACACCGGCGCCCTCCTTTTCGAAGGCATACAGGACGTGGATTGGAAAATCGTCCGCAAGTCCCTCCCTCCCTTGAAGACCGTTCTCGGCCCGTCAAAAGATTGCCCGCTCCTCCTTCAGGACATGGAACTTGATCGGGACCATCAGGCTGTTCTCGCGCTCATCGACGCAAGCAGAAGCATCGAGGAGCTCTGCCGCCTGTCCGAAATCGGGGACTTCGGCACGCTTAAGACCCTCTATCTGTTCATCGCGCTGAGGCTGGTCGAGGTCACGGGAACGACGGAGGGGGCCGTCGGGCAGGCGGTGCATCGTCGTGCCGCCGGAGAGAAACAGGAGGAGGCTGCGGAAACGCTCGTGACGAGGGAGATGATCCTGCGCGCGCACAACAGCCTCGAAATCCAGGACTATTACGAAATACTCGGCATCGGCCGGAGCGCCGCTCCGCAGGAGATCAAGAAAGCCTATTTCCGCCTCGCCAAAATTTATCATCCGGACCGTCATGCCGACACCGGACTCAAAGACATGAAACCGACGCTGGAAAAGCTCTTTATAAGCATCAATGAAGCATATAACGTCCTCAGTGCGCCGGACAAGCGGGATCAGTATAATATCGACATTACCAGCGGGACCGGGAAGCTTCGGCAGGATAAAAGAACAACAGCGGAGAAGGACGAAAACAAAAAGGGCTCCGCGTCCGTCCAGTTCAATGAGGGGATGAAGCGGTATCGCGTGCAGAACTTCTGGGGGGCGGAAGAGGCCTTCGAGTGGGCCATGCGTCTCGATCCGTCCAATCCCGAGTATGTCTTTCACCAGGGTCTGACGCTCGCGCACATGCCGCGGAGGCGCCATGAGGCGGAAGAACACTTTCAGAAAGCGATCAAAATGGCGCCGTCGAAGATCGAGTACTACCTGGAGTTCGGGGATTTCTACACAAAAAACGGCCTCAAAGCCAAGGCGCTGTCGGTGTACCAGGATGCCCTGCGGCATGATCCGAATTCGGACAGGCTCATGCAGGCCATCAAGAAGGCCGGCGGATAGCCGGGCCCCATCCGGTCATGGCACTTTGGGGTACTGAATTACGACCTCCTCGCCGGCCAGCGCCTCGACAAGGAATGTCTTGAGGTTGTTCTTTTCCGTGTCGCTCAGGTGCAACGGTCTGAGCGCGATGTTGCCCCTGCCGCCGCCCTTGTCGAAAAATTCGATCACGTCATCGAGCGTCGTGAAGACGCCGTTGTGCATATACGGCGCAGTCCTGGATATTTCGAGCAGTGACGGGGTCCTGAACGCCTTCCAGTCCTTCCTGTTCTTCGTGATGAGATACCGGCCCGGGTCCTCGGTCAGGCTCCGGTACTCTTCGTAGCGGTAGACCTTGGCCACGTACCGCCGCGTCGCGGCGATCCGGGGGTCGGCCTGGAGCTCCGGACTCTCCGGCACATTGAGCGCATGGAACCGGTCGTCGGACAGGCCGTATCCGAAGTGGCAGTCGATGCATTTTCCCTTTTCAACGAAGATTGCCATGCCCTTCTTCGCATCATCCGAAAGAGCGCTCTTGTCTCCCTTAAGGTACCGATCGAGGGGCGTATTAAGGGAGACGAGCGTCCGTTCGAAGGCGGCAACGGCCATGGCTATCCGCTCGCGCGTGGGCTCGCCGCCGAATACTTTCTGGAACGCATCGACATATTCAGGGGCGGTCCTGATCACCTCCTCGAGAAAATCGAGATTGCGGTTCATCTCGAAGGCCGACATCATGGGGAACAACGCCTGTTCCTCGAGGGTCAGCGCACGGCCGTCATGGAACAAATATTTCTGCAGAGCAACGTTCATGAGCGTCGGCGCGTTTCGCCAGTTCCTCGTGGTGGGATAGCTGAGTGACAGCGCAAGTCCGTCGGTATAGGCCTTCTCCGGGTCATGACAGGTGGCGCAGCTCATAGTGCCGTCGCCGGACAGGCGGCGGTCGAAGAACAGCTTCCTGCCGAGCTCGATTTTCTCCGGCGTCTGCGGGTTCTGCGCCGGCACCGGCACCATCGTGAATGGCTCCAGGTTGCCGGCAAAGGCGCCGGTGCAGACCAGCAGAAGAACAATTGCCATCGACGCTGAGAGACGAAATAGCATGGTTTCCTCCCTTTATATTGCGGATTTCGGATTGCGGATTAAGGCCCCCCTCACGCCCTGCACTCGCGCTGCGCACTCGTAAACGCTGGGTGCAGGCCCCGGCCCTCTCCCCAAGGGAGAGGGAGAAAGAAGTTCACTCCGCATTCCGCAATCCGCAATCGAAAATCAGCGCTTTGCTGCCAGTTCCTCGTCAATGATCTTCTTGAAGTACTCGAAGGGCCGTTCCCCGATGACCTTCCGGCCGTTGATGAAAAAGGTGGGCGTGTTGTAGAGGTCCATGTCGACGGCCAGCTTCTTGTCCCGCTCGATCTCCGCCGCATGGGCCATCGCGTCAAGGGACGCGGTGAATTTCTTCACGTCAAGCCCGAGTACCCGGGCATACTCGATGAGGCTCGCCCGGTCGAGTTTCGGCGACCGTTTGAACAGAAGGTCGTGCATCTCCCAGTACTTGCCCTGATCGCGCGCGGCGAGCGAGGCCTCTGCCGCGATATGGGAGTAGTCGCGGTAAACGTACGGATAATTTTTTATCACGAGCCGGACTTTGCCCTTGTAGACGTCCATGATCTTTTTGACGGTCGGACCGGCCGCCACGCAGTGCGGTCATTGAAAATCGAGGAATTCTATGATAGTCACCGGCGCGTTCTCCGGGCCGGTTGCCGGAGAGTCGCCAAGGGGTACCGAAAAGCGCTTCTCGTCCGCGAAGGCATGGACGGCGAACAGGATCGATAGCAGAACGAACGCGATCTTTCTCATGGATTTCCTCTTCTTTCTATCAGGCAAGGAGAATTGCGAGCTGTTTCTTGACTAATTATAGGTGCGCATACACACGCTGTCAACCTGCGTTTGGGGTACCTCCTTAACTCAACCCACCCCAATATCTTGAAACCATATCCCCGATAGGGTCACTCGGGGATGACAATAAATGTTAAAAAAACTGTCATTCCCGAAGGTCTAATCGGGAATCTGGTTTTAGGATCACGCAAGGTATGCCGCAGAGTTGAGTCATGTGGATATCCCTAACCGACGTTCACTGCTGCCGGAAAAAAAGGCAAGAGAACACCGTACTGCCTCTGGCTCCGTGGTGACACAAAAAAAGCCCGTCCGCAGACTGAACTCTGCAAACGGGCTTCAGGTGTCGCAGATAATTTGAGTGTCCCTGCTTCTACACCCTTCCCTTCACGAGGTTGTCGACGACGCTCGGGTCCGCGAGAGTCGACGTGTCGCCGAGGTCCTCCACCTGATTGTGGGCGATCTTTCTGAGGATCCTGCGCATGATCTTGCCGCTTCGTGTTTTCGGCAGTCCGGGAGCGAACTGCAGCTTGTCCGGAGTAGCGATCGGACCGATGACGGACCGGACGTGGCCGGTCAGGATCTTCTTGAGCGCATCGGTCGGCTGCTGGCCTTCCTTCAGCGTCACGTACACGTAGATGCCTTCGCCCTTGATGTCGTGCGGATATCCGACGACAGCCGCTTCCGCAACCGCCTCATGGCTGACGAGAGCGGATTCGACCTCCGCAGTGCCGAGCCGGTGCCCGGACACGTTGATGACGTCGTCTACTCGGCCCATGAGCCAGTAGTCTCCGTCCTCGTCGAACCGGGCCCCGTCCCCGGTAAAATACTTGCCCGGGAACCGGCTGAAATAGACCTCTTTGATGCGCTTGTTCTCAGGATCGCCGTAGGTGCCCCGCAGCATGCCGGGCCAGGGTTTATTGATACAGAGGTAACCGCCTTCGTTCGCCTCGGCCGGCGAACCGTCCTCTTTTACCACCTGCGGCACGACCCCCGGGAACGGCCTCGTTGCCGAACCGGGCTTGGCTGTCATAGCGCCGGGAAGCCCCGTGATCAGGATCCCGCCGGTCTCGGTCTGCCACCAGGTGTCCACGATGGGGAGCTTCTCCTTGCCGATGTTCTTGTGGTACCACATCCACGCCTCGGGGTTGATCGGCTCTCCCACGGTCCCCAGGACCTTGATGGAGGACAGGTCGTGTTTTTCCACCCATTTCTCGCCTTCCTTCATGAGCGCGCGGATGGCCGTAGGCGCGGTGTAAAAGATGTTCACCCGGTGCTTGTCCACGATGTCCCAGAACCTTCCGGCATTCGGGTACGTGGGGACGCCCTCGAACATGAGCGAGGTGGCGCCCGCGGAAAGAGGCCCGTACACGATATAACTGTGTCCGGTCACCCACCCGATGTCCGCGGTGCAGAAGTGGATGTCCTCGTCGTGATAGTCGAAGATCCACTTGAAGGTGAGGTTCGTATAGAGCAGGTAGCCTGCCGTCGTGTGGAGCACGCCTTTGGGCTTGCCCGTGGAACCGGAGGTGTAAAGAATGAACAGCGGGTCTTCCGCATCCATCTTCTCGGGCTCGCAGTACAGGGCGATGTCGGGGGCTTTCATTTCCTCATGCCACCAGGTGTCTCTGGCCGGCTCCATATTGATTTTACCGGTGTCCGCGTGCTGCACAACGATCACGTTCTTGACCGTCGGGCATTCATTGAGCGCCTCGTCCGCGTTGGCCTTCATCGCCACGAACCGTCCGCCGCGCACGCCTTCATCCGCCGTGATGAGCAGGCTGGACTGACAGTCCTGAATGCGGTCCATGAGCGACTTGGCGGAGAACCCGCCGAACACGATCGAGTGGATGGCGCCGATGCGGGCGCAGGCGAGCATGGCCATCGGGAGCTCAGGGATCATGGGAAGGTAGATCGTTACCCGGTCGCCCTTCTTGATGCCTTTTTTCTTCAGAACGTTCGCAAACTTGTTGACCTCGTAATAAAGCTGCTGATACGTGTAGGTTTTGTAATCCCCGCCGTCCGCTTCCCAGATGAGGGCGGCCTTGTTGCGCGTGGGCGTATTGATGAACCGGTCAAGACAGTTCACCGAGACGTTGAGTTTGCCGCCGGTGAACCACTTGATGTACGGCTTGTTGAAGTCATAATCCAGGACCTTGTCCCATTTTTTGTACCACGTCAGGTTCTTCTCGGCCTGCTCACCCCAGAATTTATCCGGGTCGTCGACGGATTGCTTGTACAGCTGCTCGTACTCCTTCATGCTCTTGATATGGGCCTTCTGGCTGAATTCCTTTGACGGCGGAAACGTCCTCTTCTCCGTCGACAGTACTTGAATGCTGTCTTTTGCCATTCTGATTAATCCTCCTCTCTGAATAAACACAGCGCGGCCCTGCGGCCACGAAAAAAGATTACCCCAAACCTGCGGATAGGTAAAGCCAAAGAAAAAATAATATCTTCGGCCTCCCGTTTGCCCGGATGGGAAAGAAAAAAAGTGAACCGGTGAACGGAGCCGGGGAAGGTCTCCGTGTTGGCTGATCACCGGTTCACCGGACTGCCTCTCCCGTCCGATGCGTAATGGTATGCCGGCTATTCCGCGCCGATACCGATGTACTCCCGGACCTTTTCATCGGCGAATTTATCCTGTGACTCCTTATCCGGCTTCATGAGAGATGCGAGGATGCCGATCAGGAACGCGGCGGACATGGAATAAATGCCCGGGTTCTTCAGGGGGAAGATGGCCTTCGGCATGGCTGCGCTTGCCTCCTTCTTCTTCGAGGCCAGCGCTTCCTTCTCCGTCATCTTCGCCGCCACGGACGCCTGGAGCTCCGCGTTCTTTTTCTCGGCAGCGGGTATTTCCTTCTTCTTGAGTTTTGCGATCACATCGGCGCCGACCATCTGCTTCTGCAGATCGGCGATCTGCGGATCGATGGCGGCAGTGGCTGTATCGATTTCCTTGAGCTGTGCCGTGACCTTTGTCTTGGCGTCCTTCTGCACGATGTCGACCCACACTGTGGGGCTCAGGACGAGGAGCACGACCGCGACCGCGAGGCCGGTGTAGATGCTCGTCACCGCTCCCAGCGTGGTGAACTTCTTCCACATGATGGACATGAGCAGAGCCGGAAAGTTCGCGCTTGCGGCGATTGCGAAGGTCAGGCCGACCAGGAATGCGACGTTTTGCCCCTTGAACAGGATGCCGAGCAGGATCGCGCATATGCCGAGGCCGACGGTCGCAATCTTCGCGACCTTCACCTCTTCCTTCTCGTTGGCGATACCGCGACGGATCACGCCCACATACAGGTCGTGGGAGAGGGCCGATGCGCCCGCAAGCGTGAGACCGGAGACCACGGCAAGGATCGTGGCAAAGGCGACGGCCGACAGGAAGCCGAGAAAGATGTTCCCTCCGAGCGCCTCAGCGAGAAGCGGACCGGCCATGTTACCGCCCGCGTCGATCCCCATGATGACCTTCTGGCCCACGAGCACCGCGGCGCCGAAGCCGATGGTCACGGTCAGGATGTAGAAGTAGCCGATAAAGCCGGTTGCGATAAACACCGATTTGCGCGCCGCTTTTGCGTCAGGCACGGTGTAGAACCGCATCAGGATGTGCGGAAGGCCGGCGGTGCCGAACATGAGGGCAAGCCCCAGGGAAAACGCGTCAACGGGGCTCGTCACGAGGCCGCCCGGTTCGAGGAACTTCTGTCCCAGCGGGGTGGCGACTGCCGCCTTGCTGAAGAGTTCGGCATAGCTGAACCCGAACTGCGCGAGCGTCATGATCACGAGGAGCGTTGCGCCGCCCAGCAGCAGGACCGCCTTGATGATCTGCACCCAGGTAGTCGCGATCATGCCGCCGAAGAGCACGTAGGAGATCATGAGCGCGCCCGTTACCACGATGGCGAGTTCGAAGGGCAGGCCGAACATAAGCTTGATCAGCGTGCCGGCTCCGACCATCTGCGCGATCAGGTAGGTGAGAACGACCACAATCGAACCGGCGGCCGCCGCTGCGCGAATGGGCCGCTGCTGCAGCCGGAAGGCGACGACGTCGGCGAAGGTATACTTCCCGAGGTTCCGGAGCGGCTCCGAGATCAGAAACATGATGATAGGCCACCCCACGAGCCAGCCCACGGAGTAGATAAGGCCGTCATAGCCCTTGGTGGAAACAAGCCCGGCAATGCCGAGGAACGACGCGGCGCTCATGTAGTCGCCCGCCAGGGCCAGTCCGTTCTGGAAGCCCGTGATGCTCCTGCCCGCGGCGTAGAAGTCCTTCGTGGTCCTGGTACGCTTGGCCGCCCACCAGGTAATCATCAGGGTGGAGAGCACGAACGCGACAAAGAACGCGATTGCAACCGGGTTGGTCTGTCCGATGATTGTCTGATGCATGTTATCCTCCCACCTTTTCTTTGACTTTTTTGACGAGTTCGTCATACTTTACGTTCGCCCACCAGATGTAGATGCCGGTGAATATCCAGGAAAACACAATGGTGCCGACGGCGATGGGGATCCCGATCGTGGCCGCGCCGCCCTCGCTCATCTTCTGCGCGAGGAACGGCTTGTTGTACGCGATCAGGCCGATGAACCCGAAATACAGAGCTAGTTCCAGGATCGTCAGAATGATCGAAATGGTGTTCTTCTGACTGGACAGCTGGATGAAATCCGGGTCGTTCAAGATGTCTTCCTTCTTCAATTTACTCATGATGCATCCTCCTTTTATGGTGTTTTATCCTACACTAAAAATTGCCGAATTCGTTGGTCAGTCTGAAGTTATCACCCCCCTTGAATGGCGTTCCTATTCGTAAAAGATCTCCCATGTCATGGACCCCGGCCTCAGCGAGAAGCGGGATGAACCGCTGCATCAGCTGGGCCGTGGTGAACGCATCCATGATTGCGTTGTGTGCGCCGTTTACCGCGATGTCGAAGCACCTCACGAGGTCATACAGCCGGTAGCCAGCCAGTGTCGTCGCCCAGCAATCGCGCGTCAGGTTCCGTTTCCTGAGCCATTCGTAGATGCTGAAGGTGTCCAGAGCGGGATTCGGGATTTCGGTCCCCCGGATCCGCTTCATGTCCCGGTTGAGAAAACTGAGGTCGATGGAGATGAAGTGCCCCACGAGCACGGCATCACCGCAAAATTTGAGAAACTCGTCGAATACGGCGTCGATGCCCGGTTTCGACTCGACCTCCGACGGGGTGATCTCATGAATCATGACGCTTGCGGCAGACAATTCGGTGCGCGGGCTGACCACCCGGTAGAACGTGTCCCCGAGGCCGATGCTTCCGCCGGTCATCCGGACCGCGCCGATGGAAACGATGGAGTCCTTTTTCTCGTCAAGACCGGTGAGTTCCGTGTCCAGGACCACGTAGGACGTTTCCGTGATCGGCGTCTTTTCGTCGATGCCCCGGAACTTCGTCGCTTTCTTTCCGAACAGGCTGAACATGTTTAAACCAGTGAAAAGTAAGAGGTGAAAAGTGAAGGGACAAGAATTTCTTACTCATTACTCCTCACTTCTTACTCCTTACCGCCCCTCCTCACCAGATCAGCGTCTTATACCGCTCGATGATCAGGTCCTGCACATGCGAGATGACCTGAAAGGCTTCCTTGATCGACCGCCTTTCGAGATTGCTCAACTTGTTCGGGTTGATGAAATTGTCGGGGGCCTGCCCGGAGCTGATCTGCGCGTACTGGTTATGGATCCGGAGCAGCATGATAAATTCAAAGGCGTATTCGAAATCGTCGGCGTACTCCTCGACGATCGTATGCCTGCTCCGAAGCGCCCCGATCCGCTCCAGCGTCGGGGTCTCGCGGAGCCCTTTTTCCAGCGCAAACAGCCTGACGATATCCACCAGCGGGGCCAGGCCCTTGACCTTGAGGTTGAGCTGGTCCTTATGTTCTCCGCCCTTTTCGACCACGAACGACTTGAAGAACCCGATGGGAGGCGTATTCTTGATCGCCATGCTCGCGAGGAAACCCAGAAAGACCTTCTGGTCCTTGAGAAGCGCGTTCAGGGCGTCCCGGAGGGTTTCGGCGAGCACGACCTCGCCGTACATGGGCCGAAAATCGAAGAAGGCCAGTGAATTCATCACCGCGTCCGGAGTGGGCGTCGAGATCCACGTGGCAAAATATTTTTTCCATACTTTGAGCGGCTGGCACCATTGGGGATTGCTCGCCATGTAGTTGGCCGGGCAGGTCGGGAACCCGCACCGGAGCAGGCCGTCCCGCACGTACTCGGCGAAGGACGAAAAATATTTCTTTGCGGCCTCGGCTTCCGCATCCGACGCCGGGTCCGCGTAGATGATGGCATTATCCTGGTCGGTCTTGAAGGTCTGCTCCCTGCGGCCCTCGCTCCCGAATCCTATCCAGCAATAGGGAACGGGCGGCTTTCCATGCTTCCGTTCCGAAAATTCGAGGACCTTGCGCACGAGCCGGTCGTTGATCTCGGTGATGATTTTGGTGATATTGCTCGCCTTGGCCCCTTCCTTGAGCAGAAGGCCGACGATCCCGTTGATCTTCTTCGAGACCGGGATGAGCCCCTCGATGGTCTGCTGGCTCTCGATGTCCTTGGTGAGAGACAGCGGCGACGTGCCCTGGAGCATCATGAGGTCGTGGTTCGTGATCACGCCCATGAGCGCGCCGTCCTTGATCACGAGGATGTGATGGATGTTGTATTTGATCATCCTGAGCACGGCCTCGAAGCAGTAATCCCGGGCGTCCACCCTGATGAGCGAAGTGCTCATGATGTTTTTCACCGGCTCCTGGACATCCCTTCCGCGGGAGACGACCTTTTCCCGGAGGTCCCGGTCGGTGACCATGCCGGCGGGCAGGTTGTCCCCGCTCATGATCACGAGGGAACTGATCCGGTTCTCGGACATGATGGCGGCCGCCTCGCGGATCGACGTGTCCTCCAGCGTCGAGACGACTTCCTTGATCGCCATGTCCCCCACTTGCGTCGTGAACAGGAGCCGGTCGCTCCCTCCATAAAACATGCTCTTGTCCTGCATCTCGCGGTGGGTCCGGTCGATGTACCTCGTGATGTGCGACTTCAGGAAGTATTCGGTAAAGGAGAGATTGGCGTCGAGGAGTTTCAGGACCATTTCTTTCCCGAGGAGGTAGCAGATGGTGTCGTCCACGGCAGTGACGTTCGACCGCACGCGGTCCTTGCCCACGAGAGACAGGAAGCCGAAGGTGTCTCCCTCGCCCCGGTAGTCGATCACGACCTCGTGCCCGTCCTCGGAAACCATCGCGACCTTGACCCCGCCCTTCTTGATGATGCGGAGTGCATCGGAGGGTGGAGCGTCCTGCTTCAGGATCACCGTGTCCCTGGGATAAAATTCCATGGTCAGGTTCCCGGCAACGGTCTGCAGATCGGCTGTGTCGAGGAACTGGAAGGGCGGCACCTTCTTCAAAAAGGTCACGACATCTTCCAGGATTATATTGCTGCTGATATTCTGCTTTTGAACGGAACGCATGATCGTTAAAATAGCAAGTTAGATACCAAATTTTTACCAGGGAGGCCAGCGCAGGTTGATAAAGGGCGACAATGCCGGTGACGCACGGAACGCGAGGGGCTGACTCAAAAGCCGGGTACCGGACTCCTTGTAATATTGATGCCGAACACACGTTAAGAAACGCAATGAAAACAGCGTGTCTATTAGAGTTCGTACCCATGCGGCCCGCCTGCGCCATGCGCTGAAGTGCGATGATAAAACTTGCGATTTTAGAAGACCGGCTTATTGCGATTTGACGTGATGCACTATTTTTTTATTCGCAGGAATGAATTCAAATATGCGCAATCTGTTGATTGCCCCTGAACTGTCACGAAAAGTAATCGATACTGAGTTCCAGAGGATACAAAAAGTAACCAAGGATTGATCTCCTTGCCACCCTATCCCTGTTAAAAAAGGGCAAGACAGAAAAACCCTGCGGCTTTTTTCAAGCGAACTGAGAGGGAAATTTATTTTTTGAATGGCGGCAAAGCTCTTTTCCCGGAACACAATTCTGCTTTGAAATAAGGAATTTATCTGATAGGATAAAAAGCAGTGAGGTGAGCTATGGCGGAAGGCAGTAATCCCGGCGAGGACAGAGCCTGGGAGGTCCTCGCAACGCTGAAGCCCGAAGGCGTCTGCAGGGCAGCGTCTGTGTCCTGCGACGACGCATCAGGCCGGTACACGGTACACTCGCTGGGGATGGACTTCGACGTTTCGATAAAGGACAGGACCATAACAAGCGCCGCACCGGGAAGCGAGGTGCTGCTCAAACGGCTGGGTTATTTCTTCAAACTCTCGGTCCTGTGGTACCTGGTGAATGCCAAGGACGTTACCTGCACCGGAAGGCCGGTCAAACTCGAGCATATCAAAGGCGGCGACATTTTCACCAGGGGATCGCACGTCCTGCCGCTCGACAGCGTTGCGAAAAAGTATGGGAAGAACAGGGAAGAATTTATCGAAAAAGGAAAAAGCCTGGGAGGAGAACAAGTGACGGGAGGAGATTCGTCTGTCCGGCTCCTGCCCCTGCCGCGGATCCCGGTCGTCCTGACGCTCTGGCTGGAGGACGAGGAGTTTCCCGCGCGCGTTGACCTCGCCTTCGATTCCACCTGCGAGCTCCAGATTCCCACGGACATCATCTGGTCCGTGGCCATGATGAGCACGCTCATCATGCTGTGAGTCTGTCCGGCATCAAGATTACCTTTCCCCAAGACGATTCGAAACAAACTTGTGAATAATGCGCGCAATGAGCGTCTGATACGGAATCCCCCTCCTCCACGGCTTTTTTCCCGACACCGTCAAGATCTTTTGTTGATATCCTGAGGTTCACCCTTCGGTCCTTCGTAGTGCAAACATCCTCAGTGACAATGTCACAGACATCCCGCACGACAATCCGTATAATCACTTCAACAGATTGCAGGAAGCGTTCAGGCAATGATCTGAAAACATAGAAAAGGAGAACAGAGTATGACGATTCAATGGAAACAGACGGGTAAAATAATGGCAACGGTCCTCGTGGTTGCGATGTTAGGCCTCGTTGCAGGCTGTGGCGGGAATTCCGACGATTCCCCTGCTTCGACGGAACAGGCCGATGCAGGACGCGAAATCTTCATGTACGAAACCTTCAACAATGAACAGTTCTTCGGTGAAACGCTGGGGCTCCATACGGTGCTGAACAGCGTCGCTCCCAAAGATGCGGTGGCCCTCGGCGTCCAGGTAGATCTTACCAAAGTGCCTGCCGATATCGTGGCGGTGATGACCGGTAACGATTTGGCAGCCAAGGACGCGGCCCTCGCTGATCCGGCAGTGACCCGGAAATTGATCAAGGCCGGCGCTGTAATCGGCGTAAAGGGCTTCTACGCGACGACGGCAGTCAATGACGACACTCTGACGAGCGTCGGCATCACCTGCGGGCTCTGCCACGTAACGGTCAGCCCGACCACTTTCACCCTGACAGCCGGAGCCGCGGCGCTTCCCATCGGTGAGCCCCGCTTCGACGGCGTTCCCAACACTGCCATGGATGCCGGTCAAATTCTTTCGTTCACGCCCTTTGCTCAGCAGAACGGCTTAAGTGCCGCACTTGCCGGCTGGGGACCGGGCAAATTCGACATCCGCGCCCTGAATGAGCTCGACGACAGTGTCGACAATCCCACTGCCTATCCTTCACTTTGGAATTTCACGGAGCTCCAGGCCCACGGCTATGCCCTTGGCTGGGACGGCATGTTCAAAGGAGAAAACGCACTGGGGAGTATTGCCGAAGGCGTATACGACCTGATCATGCACGGCAACGGCTCTTTCGGTACTGCCTCGGGCGCAATCAATCCGCCGGCCCTGGCCTTTGCGCCTCGGCAGGAGGTGCTGAACAAGCTGCAGGACAATCCCGCAACCAGCATCACCAGTACCCAGATGCTCCAGGTCCAGGCTTTCCTTCTGAGCATCAAAAGCCCGGCGCCCGCAGGCTTTGATGCGGCGAAAGCAGCCCTGGGAGCAGCGTTGTTCACGGGAAAAGCAGGCTGCGCCGGCTGCCACCCGGCGGCAACGGAATTCATCAGCGCGGGACGCCATACCGACATCACAGCCGCTCCGCCCACCGGCGATCTGGCCGGAGGGATCAAGGTGCCGGGGCTGAAAGGCATAAGCAAAAGCGCCCCCTACTTTCACGACAACAGCGCCGCAACCCTTCCCGACGTGGTCGAGCGCTTCGACACCCGGGGCAGCCTCGGGCTGACAGTGACTGAGAAAGACGCCCTCGTGGAATATCTGAAGAGCCTGTAGAGAACGTTAAGCTGAATGCAAAAAGCCCCCGTGCCTCCAATCTGGAGGCGCGGGGGCTTTTACCATTTGAACTTCATAACTCCCCCAATCGAGTCCGATTGAACCCTTGGTTGCCGTCCCTGCGTCGCTCCCTCTCCGGGTCCCAATGTCACCTTAAACAGGTCTTCGCGTCTGATTCACCATTCCTCATGATATTAAAGGCTTGGGGATTTCGTCCGATAAGAAGGACATGCGACAACGATGAGGAGGCGGGATGATACAAAGGAAAAAAGACGAGCAGGGCGTCGCTTATCAAAGAATTCTGGACCGGATGATCGAAGGATGCCAGATCATCAGCCCCGACTGGCGCTACCTGTATCTGAATGACGCGGCAGCCGGGCACGCATGCAGGGAGAAAAGCGACCTGCTCGGCCGGAGAATGGGCGAGGTGTTTCCCGGCATTGAAGAGACGGGGATGTTCAAGAAGCTTGCGGAATGCATGGAAACCCGCGTTCCCGCAGACATGATGAACGAATTCGTCTATCCGGACGGCTCCGCGGCATGGTTCGAGCTCCGTTTCCAGCCGGTTCCCGAGGGAGTGCTCGTCACGTCGCTGGACATCACCAGGCGCAAACGCTCTGAAGACCTGCTGCGCATCCGTTTGCGCCTCTCCGAGCTGGCCCAGGACGGCAGCCTGGATGAGCTGATGCAGGCGGCCCTGGACGACGCGGAAACGCTCACCGGCAGCACCATCGGGTTCTTCCACTTTGTCGACGCCGATCAGGAAACCCTCACCTTGCAGGCATGGTCCACCAACACGCTCAGGAAGATGTGCACGGCGAAGGGCAAGGGCCGGCACTACCCGATGAGCCAGGCCGGGGTGTGGGCGGACTGTCTGCGCCAGCGCGCCCCCGTCATCCACAACGACTACGCAAGCCTGCAGGACAAGAATGGTTTGCCGGCGGGACACGCGCCTGTCGTGCGTGAACTGACCGTGCCCGTCCTGCGCGGCAATGCGGTGACCGCCATCATCGGCGTGGGCAATAAACCGACGGATTACACCCAAAACGACGTGGATACGGTGCAAGGGCTGGCCTCCCTGGTCATGGATCTGGTGGAGCGCAAGCGGGCGGAGGACGCGCTGAAAGAAAAGGAAGGGCATTACATGAATCTTTTCGACTCGACTCTGGACGGCGTCTACCGCACTGACGCCAAGGGTGTGTTCACGCTTGCGAACCCGGCAATGGCCCGGATGCTCGATTGTGATTCCCCCGAAAAGTTGATCGGCAGGCGGTCGCAGGATTTCTGGATTGAACCGGAGGAAAAAGACGCCTCCGTAAATGAATTGAGAAACAAAAAATCGGTAAGCGCGTTTCCGGTACGCTGTAGACGAGAAAACGGCGCGGTGACCTACGTTGAAATTTCCAGTCATATTCTGGAGGATGAAAACGGCAATTTCAAGGGCATAGAAGGGATCTTGAGGGATGTCACCGCCCGCAGAAACGCGGAAGGGGAAATTAAAACCCAGGCCCGCCAGCAGGAAGCGGTCGCCGAAATCGGACGGCTGGCCCTGATCGGCGGTTGCCTGGATGATCTTCTGAATGAGGCGGTCCTTAAAGTCGCCGACGTCCTCAATGTGGAGTACTGCAAAGTACTCGAACTGATTGCTGGAGGAAAAGGACTCCTGTTGCGATCCGGGGTCGGCTGGAAAGAAGGTCTCGTAGGAAGCGCGATTATTGAAGCGGACACGAACTCGCAGGCGGGATATACCCTGTTATCCAAAGAGCCGGTCGTTGTTGAAGACCTTCAAAAAGAGGTTCGTTTCCAGGGTCCGCCGCTTCTCAGTGACCATAGTGTGGTGAGCGGCATGAGCGTGATTATCGGAGGATTGGAGCATCCTTACGGAGTTTTGGGCGCGCATTCTTCCCGGCGAAGGACTTTCTCCAAAGATGCCATCTATTTTCTCCAGGCAGTTTCAAACGTGCTTGCGGAGGCGATAGAGCGCAAGAAGTCGGAAGAAGAAAAAATTCAGGGCAAACAGGACTGGGAGGAAACCTTTGACAGCATCACTGATATGGTCACGGTCCATGACAAAGACTTCAATATCATACGGGCAAACAAGGCTGCTGAAAAGGCGCTCGGCCTTCCCTTCCTTGAGAAAACACCAGGTGCAAAGTGCTTTAGGCATTATCACGGCTCAAGAAAACCTCCCGAAGGCTGCCCGAGCTGCGCCTGTCTTCAGTCGGGAGAATCGGGATTATTCGAGGTGTTTGAGCCGCATCTGAACATGTTCATCGAGATAAGGGCGATCCCGAGATTTGACAGCAAGAATAATTTAATCGGGTTAATTCATATTGTAAGGGACGTCACCGACCGCAAAAAAGCGGAGGAGGAGCGAAAAAAACTCGAGGAGCAACTTCGCCAGACGCAGAAAATAGAAGCGATCGGTCTGCTCGCCGGCGGCGTGGCGCACGACTTCAATAACATCCTTTCCGCGATAATCGGCTACGCTTATCTTACCCTCATGAAAATGCAAGATGTTGATCCTCTGCGGCACAATCTCGAACAGATACTGGAATCGACAAACAGGGCGACCGTACTTACGCAGAGCCTCCTCGCGTTCAGCAGAAAGCAGCCGGTCAATCTGTCCGTCATCAATTTGAACGAGGTGATAAAGGGATTCTCAAAATTTCTCCTCAGGCTGGTCCGGGAGGATGTCGCCCTGAAGACGGCGTGTGAGGAAGAAAATCTTTCCGTCCTGGCTGACAGAGGCCAGATAGAGCAGGTGATCATGAACCTCGTGACCAATGCCCGCGACGCCATGCCCAACGGCGGCAAATTGATCATAGAGACAAAGCGCGTTACATTAAACCGGAAGTTCATTGAACTTCATGGATACGGCAAGGAAGGCGAATACGCTCTTGTCTCGGTATCGGATACGGGCATCGGGATGGACGAACAGACGAGATCGCACATATTCGAGCCATTTTTCACCACAAAAGAGCAGGGAAAAGGCACGGGATTGGGCCTGTCGATGGTATACGGTACGGTCAAGAAGCATGATGGTTTCATCAATGTCTACAGCGAACCGGGACACGGAACGACCTTTAAAATTTATCTCCCGGCAACCGGAGCGGCAGCGAAGGCAGATCATAAAATGACGGAAGAGCCGATCAAGCCGCGTGGTGGAACGGAAACCATTCTGATCGCTGAGGATGATGCGCCTATACGGCATCTCACCCAGGCGGCGCTGAAGCAATTCGGCTATACGGTCATAGAATCGATTGACGGAGCAGACGCCGTGGCCAAATTCAACGAGAATAAAGAAAAAATTGAACTTGTTGTCCTGGACGGGATCATGCCGCGGATGAACGGAAAGGAAGCATTCAGGGAGATCAAGGCAGAGAGTCCAAGCATCAAGTGCATTTTCATGAGCGGGTATTCCGAAGACATCTTTACGAAAGACGGCCTGCCCGACGGCTCGGAATTCATTCTCAAACCGATAACCCCGTCCGATCTTCTGAAACGGGTCAGGGAAGTGCTGGATAAGTAGAAACCTGCGGGCTTGAATGACCTTCACCCGCTCATGCTCCCAATAAACGGAGGCGAGTTCCCAGTTACCTCAAAACTTGCTACTCACGGGGCCGTAAACGTTTTCAACAGCTCGATCACCGCTTTTTTTGCCTTTTTGGATTTTATCCTCCGGTACAACTGCAAAAGCGCTGTTTCGTCCTCGGGCACTTTCCCGTATGCCGCCGACGGTTCCCCCACGGCTTCCGCGGACGCCGGAAAGAACAGGGTGATCGGCACGTTGACGGCCCTGGCGATCTGCTTCAGCCGTTCCACGCTGATGTTGTCGCTGCCTTTCTCGTACTTCTGCACCTGCTGATAGGAGACGCTGATCAGTTCCGACAGCTCCATCTGGGTCATGCCGCGGGCCTTCCTGGCTTCTTTGATGATCTGTCCGATGCGTCTGTTTTCCTGTTTCATGCCGCTACTTTAAGAAATATCGGCCCAAATGTCCATCAACCATAGGTTGTTTTTAAAGCTTGACCGATACAACTATAAGTAGTATAAATGGGCATCCAGTGACGTATAGCAGACGCGGTCAGTCTTCCGTTTGACCGCATTTCGTCGGCGTGTTTCAACCGCGTTCGTAAGCCATGCCCGGGGGAACAGTAACTAATGGAAGAAAAAATAACAGTTCTGGTAATCGAAGATTTCGTACAGGCCAGAGAAGCTCTGTGCGCCGTGCTGGAATCCAACGGCTTCGACGTACACTGCTGCGGGGACGGCGAATCGGCTCTCTCCGCCGCGGCACATAACGAATTTGAAGTCATTATCACGGATTACCGCATGCCGAATATGAACGGCGTGGAGGTGACAAGGCGCCTCCGCACGCGGTTTCCCGGGTCAATCATTATCGGCGTAAGCTCTGATCACGTGAGTGAGGCTTTTCTCGCGGCGGGAGCGGATGCTTTCCTGCTGAAACCCTATCGATACTCCGAGCTCGTAAACCTCCTGCGCGTGCGCCGATGATGCTCCTCCCGCGTCCGTTTGTTCGCGGCATCACTCGTCCAGCGTCGTGATGAAAGCTGGTAGGGCAACAGCATCACCTTGCATAGCATCTTTTCGCTCAGAGCTGTTGGGGCGATACTCGACCTATTGACTGTTTTTTTAGGGCACAACGGTAAACTTCATCGTTTGGAAATGACTGTCAAAGGAAAAGGCCGTATCCAGTTTTAATCGCTGCATGACGGCAAAGCTTGTGCAGTCCGTATAGCTGAAATCTTTATCTTTGTACTTTAAAAAAATCTCCCACGCCCTGTTTTCATCATCGCCGTTAACGGCAATGATCGTCACGAGCCGGCTGCTTTTGATCTTCTGCCCAAACTCCATGGCTGTTTTCCAGCCGAGCCTGTTCCGGAGAAGAGTGATCGTTTCATCGAACACGAAATTCGTCGTTATAAGCGGGAAGGTATTGCTGGTGAGGAGTTGTACCGCAGATTGATGGTCGGGGTCATGTTTGTCGGTAACGGCATACCAGGCGCCGGTGTCTACAAAAAGCCGCCTCACGACTTTTTCCTCTTTTTCTTGTAGAGGTGGCGGTCGTGCTCACGGGCGACCGATGAACCGTCGCCCGCACCCATCCCGATGATGTCCCAGAGAGGGTCCTTTGCCTGTTCAGAGGCCTTCGCGGAAAATTTCTCGGTCACCAGGTCCCTGATGATGCTCGAAAGGCTTTTCCGCTTCCTGCGCGATATATCACGCAATATCTGATACTGCCAGTCTTCCAGGGAGATCTGCGTTCTATGCTTTGCGGTTTCCATCCTGCCCCCACCTCGTCGAGCGATACCATCAATAGTTACATCATACATCACAGACACGATGCTGTCAACGAATGACGATTAGTCCGCTGCAACCAGCAACAAAAATGAAACATAAGCATTGCGCCTCTGTTCTGTTGAAACGCTAACATACAAGACGCGACCCTATCGGACGACCCTATCGGAGTCCCATGGTAGAAGGAGACCCTCCCCTGATTTCAGCGACTAAAAAACTTGAGCTATACTCATAGTAGGTATATAATACCCACCATGGGACACACAACTTCTTCTGCATACCAAGCAGATGCAGGGCGATGAGATCGTGGAGATCAAAATATGGAATGTGCCGAAATCCGCGGATAAACCGAATGGCGTCAAAATATCGCTCGTCTATGGTAAAGAGCGGCAAAAGGTTGCTTGGATATGATAACGCGGAGGGTAGAGGCTACCATAAGCATTTGGGTGATAGAGAAGAGCCCTATCACTTTGTCGATGTTTGGAAACTATTGGCTGATTTCAAAAAGGAAGTGAAGCGGTTGCGTGGGAGGGACTGGGATGAAGGTTAAAAGAATACAAATAGGGATCAAGAGTCTGAATGAAACGCTCAAAGAGGCGGGCGAGGTTTTTGAACAGGCTGCCGCGGGAAAATCGGTAAAGCGCAGGTCGGCCATTTACTTCAGCACCATAACCGAGATGCGGCGCGTCCTGACGGAAAAGCGCCTTGAGCTGATCAAGGTCATCAAGGACCGTAAACCTTCGTCGGTGTACGAACTGGCGAAATTCGTTCATCGGGACCTCAAAAATGTGCTCCAAGACCTGGCCTATCTCAAAGAGCTCGGTTTGGTTGAGCTGACGGAAACCGCTGACAAAAAGGTCCCCGCGGTCCATTTCGATAAGATCGCTTTTGAAATCGCAATCTGAGCGCTTATGGATTCGCCAGAAGAGGCCCTGATATTGTTCCAAAGCCCTGCGTGATATATTTTCAAGGTGCTGGCAAACGAGCTGTCCTTTATTCGATGCCATTGGATATTAACTCCTCTTCTTTCGACGTATCTTTGCCGCCTCCGGAGCCGGCAGTAAACTTGTGTATTTGTGATAAAGCTCGAACAGAAACGCGACTCGTTCTGCATCGGATGTGAAAGTCTTCTTCTCATAGGCGGCATCGACGGCCTTGTCCAATGCCTGATGAGCCTTGCGCAAATCCGGCGGCATGGCGAGGGGACCGTAGAGATCAGCCAGCGACGAGTCCGGATGCCCGGCGCGAGCATCAAGAACCTTCTGTGCGGCCTGTTCGATGTCATGTTTCTGTTTCTCGGTAGGATAATTCGGCCATGGGAAGTTGTTGTAGACAGCTGGAGAGTAGCTATAGTCGCTTTTCAGCCTACCCGCAACCGCACGAACCCATGCCATATGCATAGTTGAGGATAAAATACCAAGATGATAAAGCGTAGCACCGACAACTATTTGGAGTTTGTTACTCGCGATAATGGAAGGTGGCAAGAACGCTATCGGGATAAATCGACGATTCTCAGAGGATACTTCGGGAACGGCTAAATATGGCTTCTTAGGCTGCCTATCTTGTGTAAATAACGTTGGGAACTCTGAGCATTCTCGAACGCTCTTCGTAGGACTTTTCAAACGCGCGTCACGAACGCCTGCAACACGCTTTCGCACAAGCGGCAGAGCATTGAGATCTGCGGGACTGATATCCTTCAGCCACAAACACCACCTATGTGATCCTTGCATCAATTCTTCGCCGCCCATGTACGGATGAAGCCATTTCTTTGCGCCGGGTTCATTTTTTAGCAGGTCCTTCTTTTCTTCCTCGTCAAGAATCAGGCATCCACCATCAGTCGGTTGGCTGCCTTTTTTCATTTGCGGAATGCCTGGGAATGGATCAGTACGTGATGGTAAAAGCATGTCGGGGGCATCGACAAGGTATGGATTAATATTATTCACGATGCGCGCATGAGGCTCTCCGTTTATATCAGGGTAATCATAGAGCGTTTTTGTGGTGGTGTCGTGCAGAGCAAAACCTATGATGACACAATGCACCGCTGCCATGCCACGCGCTTCATTGCTCCATCGGAATGTTCGATGTGCAAAATGTATTCTCACCCCAAGCCGCAGAAGTTCTGACCAGAGTATGCCGACTTGCTCACCTTGGGAAATGGAATTTGTTGAGACAAAGGCCATCTTTACTCGCTCGCTGGGCGGCTTAGGCATGTTCTGAATATTTTCGAGCAGACCGGATATCCGGTCGTCTCCCTTCACATACCGAACTGACTTTAGATACCATGCCGTAACGTAATCCAAACGACCAAATCGACCTTCACTGCCCCACACTGTTGTCATATCGGCCATTTGCTGAGAGTTTCTCCATTGATGCCCAACAAACGGCGGATTGCCGAGGATATAATCGACATGCTCGGCCGAGATGACCGTGTTCCAGTCCATTTGCAGGGCGTTTCCGCAATGGATCGACGCGGAGTGAATCAGCGGCAGGCGGCGGAAGTACTGGCCGAATTCCTCGGACACCTTCATGTTCATCTGGTGATCGGTGAGCCAAAGCGCGACCTGGGCGATCTGGGCCGGGAATTCCTCGATTTCGATGCCGTAGAACTGATTAACATCAACCTGAATCTCCCGCCATAAAGAGTCAAGCTGCAATTGGCCCGCTGACTGCGC
Source organism: Nitrospirota bacterium (assembly GCA_045403145.1). Classification (GTDB taxonomy): domain Bacteria; phylum Nitrospirota; class UBA9217; order UBA9217; family UBA9217; genus JAJYKN01. Next base: position 31,579 of record JAXIPA010000182.1, read on the forward strand.
CGCACGGAGTATTTCGAGTTCAAGCAACCGCAACTCCCGATAAGCAATAACGAGGAAGTTTCCGCAACCGCAGGCAGGGTCGAGGAACTTCAAGCGGGAAAGCTTCTTGTGCAGCTCGAAAAGTTTGTTTTTGCTCCGCTTCGCGGCATGAAACTCGGCCCAGAGGTCATCGAGGAACAGCGGCTTGATGAGCTTCAGGATGTTTTCTTCACTGGTGTAATGCGCCCCAAGGTTGCGTCGCCGTGCGGACCCCTCTTCGTCTATCACGCACTGAAAGAGAGCGCCGAAGATGGCGGGCGATATGCGGCCCCAGTCGAGAGCGCAGCAGTCGAGCAGCAGCGCGCGCATCGCCGCGTCACAGGCTGAGATCGGCAGCGTCTCCTCGAACAGGCGTCCGTTCACATAGGGGAACGCTGTGAATACTTCATCAAGCCCCTTTTGGCGCTTGCTTTCTGACGTGTTCAGCACCTGGAACAGGAGCGACAATTTCGGCCCGAGGTCGGAGCCGTCTTCGTCGGTATTGTTCTCGATGAAATCACGGAAAGAACCGCGCGGTTCAAAGAGCGTGGTGTCCTCGGCAAAGAGGCAGAACAGCAGCCGCACCAGCATCACTTCAAGAACGTGCCCCTCGTAGCCGGCGGAACGCAACCGGTCATGAAGCTTGCCCATACGCTCGGCCGCCTTGATATTAACCGGGTCCTGGGCCGTAATCTTTTGAGTGGTATAGCCGGCGATGAAACCGAAGAGTTTAATGTTGCGATAGAGGTCTTTTAGCGGAAACTCGGTGCGGGTATCGGTATCGAGATCGTGAAGACGGATGCGTGCGAAGTCGGAGACGATGACGTATCGGGGAAGATCGCGCTCGGCGAGGCCTTCGAAGTATTCCAGCGCTTGTTTGTATGCTGAATCGAGGTCCTTGCCGAGGGATTTGTGCTCCGCGATGAGCGTGCCGCGCCAGAAGAGGTCTATGAACCCCCCTTGTATTCCCCCCTCGGCAAGGGGGGACGAAGGGGGGCAGGTTTCCTCGAAGCGCCTCCGCGCGCGTTTAACCGGCTCCTCAAAGCTCGCAAGCCGTCTGCGGGAAACGCCGAAGACGTTGAAAAACTCATTCCAGAACGTCTGCGCCTCGGCCCGTTCAGCCCGCGCGCCATCCCACTCTCGGGAAAAAGCGAGCGCACGGTCCTTGATTTCATTGAGAGATAACGGCATTGGGCAACAATATTACAGATTAAGTGAAATTGCAAGGGGAAGATCACGGGCACGTCAACGTCGTACATAAACCCCTACGTCATTCCCGCAAGCGAAGCGCGTTTTGAGCCTGCCCCGGTATGATTAAAGACGGGGGGAATCCTTCTGAAAATTCAGGAAAGATTCCGGTCAAGCCGGAATGACGTCAAAGGCGCGATATCCGACTTTTTACGAATTCATCATGATTGGTGTGCTCATCATGGCGTAAGATTCGGCTTCAGGTCCGCGCCTTTCCGTAATATTCCGGATATAATTTTTGCGCGCAGTCGGGGCAGATACCGTGGCTGAACTCGGCGCCGGAGCGCTCGCTGATGTACAGTTCAAGGTTGTTCCAGTATCCCTTGTCGTCCCTGATCTTCTTGCAGGATGCGCAGATCGGCAGCAGCCCGGAGAGCGTCTTGACCTCGTTCAACGCCTTCCGCAGGTCGAGAATGAGTTGCTCCCGGTCCGCCTCGGCCTGTTTGCGGTCCGATATGTCGATGCAGTATTCGATCACCTGGGTG
>JAXIPA010000115.1:0-7068 GCA_045403145.1 Nitrospirota bacterium
GAACCCGCGGCCACCAGGGCCACAACCTGGAGCTCTACCAACTGAGCTACGCCCACCGTGTATTTGTCTATTGTCTATTGATTGAAGATTTCAAAATGCAAAATGACTTTTCATCTTATAGCGTCAGTTGCGATTTGTCAACTGTCAATCCTCAACCCGAAACTGTATCGGGCGCATCTGAAGGGATGCAAACCCCTGACCGCATTCCGTAATCAACAATCTGCATTTGAAATGGCGCGCCTGAAGGGATTCGAACCCCTGACCCACAGCTTAGAAGGCTGTTGCTCTATCCACCTGAGCTACAGGCGCATTCTATTTCGGATTTCGGATTGCGGATTTCGGAATTAAGGGTCTTTGCGCGCCTCTTCTTCAATCCACAATCCGCATTCTGCAATCCGCAATTTGATTGGTCGGGGCGAGAGGATTCGAACCTCCGACTTTCTGCTCCCAAAGCAGACGCGCTACCGGGCTGCGCCACGCCCCGAGTTACTTCGCAACTGCTTACCCCCTGACTCGTAGGGCATATAATACTCACACTCCCCTCGCTTGTCAAGCGCTATGTGTCCGGCATATAAGCATTTTCAGGCGGTTTGCGGAATCAGGGATTCGTCTGTTCGCACGGGCACTGCGCCGGTTTTTACCTTGAAATACCCGGCATTTTATACTATGATAGCCGCTATGGAAGAACGGATCGGATCGGTGATCAAATTTTTCGACAAGACGTCTATTGCGGCGGTCAAACTTGATTTCGGCGATCTCGCCGTAGGCGATATTGTCCGCATCAAAGGGACGTCGACGGACTTTACCCAGAAAATCGAGGACCTTGAGTTCGACCACAAGCCTGTGCAGAAAGCCGGCCGCGGCCAGTTCACCGGCATCAAGCTCTCCCAGCCGGCAAAACCCTTCGACCTCGTGTACAAGGTCACCGGATAGATCGCCAATCCATGCTAGTCTATATTATAAAACGAACCCTCCTCATGGTCCCTATCCTCCTCGGCATCACGGTTCTGAGCTTCGGCGTTATGCGGCTTGCTCCGGGCGGGCCTGCCGAAGCGCAGATGGAATTCTCTGCCAAGGCGTCCGCCGAAGCGCGGGAGCGGCTCCGGAAGCTCTACGGCGCCGACCAGCCTTTCCATAAACAGTATGCAACATGGCTTAAAAAGTTCATGACCCTGGATTTCGGCGAGGCCTTTGCCGACGGCCGCAAGGTCAAGGACAAAATCCTCGAACGCCTCCCGATCACGCTCACGATCAACATCCTCTCTCTCGGCCTCGTGCTCTTGATCGCCATCCCCCTGGGCGTCATGTCCGCGACACGGCAATATTCTGTCCTCGACCGGTTCACCACCGTCTTCGTCTTTATCGGATTCTCCACGCCTTCATTCTGGCTCGCGCTGCTGCTCATTTACCTGCTCGGCGTGCAATGGGGCTTGCTTCCCATATCCGGCATTCAGAGCCTCGATGTCACCGGACTCTCTTTCTGGGGCAGACTCGCGGACAGGGCGCGGCATCTGGTCCTGCCGGTCTTCGTCTCGGCCTTCGGAGGCCTGGCCGGGTTCTCGCGATACGTGCGGAACAACATGCTGGAGGTCCTGCGGCAGGACTATATCCGCACTGCCAGGGCCAAGGGACTTCCTGAGGGGACCGTTATTTACCGGCACGCGCTCCGGAACGCGCTCATGCCGGTCATCACGATCCTCGGACTTGCCCTTCCCGGAATCATCGGCGGCAGTGTGATCATGGAAACGGTCTTCGGCATCCCCGGCATGGGGCAGCTTCTGTATCAGGCGGTGTTCTCGCGGGATTACAACCTTGCCATGGGAATCCTGGTTCCGGCGGCGTTCCTCACCATGCTGGGCAATTTTCTGGCGGACATAGCCTATGCGTTTACCGACCCGAGGGTAAGATTGAAATGATCGGGTCAAGGGGCAAGGATCATGGCTCAGATCGCGACGCCGTCCCGCCGTGCGGGACCGTGTTCTAAAAGACAGGAATAGCAATGGCGACCGACACCGAATCTTTTGCAGCACAGACCCTTCATTATCTCCTGAAGAACAAACTCGCCGTCATCGGCGGGATACTGGTGCTGCTTGTCTTCGTGCTGTCGATATTCGCGCCCTGGATTGCTCCGTACAGCCCGTCCAAAATCGATATCAAGAACATCCTGATCGGTCCGAGCCTGTCACATCCGCTCGGTACGGACGACCTCGGCCGGGACGTGCTCTCGCGCATGCTCTGGGGCGGAAGGATATCGCTTGAGGTGGGGTTCGTCGCCGTCGGCATCGCCACCCTCATCGGCATTCTCCTCGGCTCGATTGCCGGATACTACGGCGGTTGGACTGACAGCGTCATCATGCGCGCGGTAGACATCATGCTGAGCATTCCCACGATCTTCCTGGTGCTCGCCGTGATCGCCATCCTCGAGCCGAGCATCATCAACATCATGATCGTGATCGGACTCACAAGCTGGATGGAGCCCGCCCGGCTCATCCGCGCGGAGTTCATCTCGCTCAAGGAACGGGAGTTCGTGATCGCTTCCCGCGCCATCGGCGCCACCGACGGCCGCATCATCATGAAGCATGTCCTGCCGAACGGCCTCTCCCCGATCCTGGTCTCCGCCACCATGGGCGTCGGCGGCGCCGTGCTCATAGAATCGGGGCTGAGCTTCCTCGGCCTCGGCGTCCAGCCGCCCACGCCGAGCTGGGGCAGCCTGCTCTCGTCCGGCAAGGACAACATCGAGATAGCCTGGTGGCTGTCCGCCTTCCCCGGCCTCGCCATCCTCATTACCGTTCTCGGGTACAACCTTCTCGGTGAAGGCATCCGCGACGCGCTTGATCCGAGGCAAAGAGAATAGCCCGCGGAGTACATCCTGATTTTGTATTTTCTCTGTGGTTATCTGTGGTTTAAACAGCCGTTTTTAGGTCCAATGGTTTGTGGGAAGTTCGAAACGCGGCGTTTGCGGAAGAGACCGGCGGCCTGCCGGATTCAGCGGTTTTACCAATCTGATCAAGAAAGTTCACGGATGGCAGAGGAACACCTTCAGGGACTCGTTCCCGTAATATGACTGCCGACTTCTGACTCCTGAATCCTGACTACTCCCGATTCATCCCCCTGCCGCCCGGACTTCTTTCTCTTCGACCGATACCTGCCGATCGCCTTCTCATGCGAGGCGAAGTCCTTTGAGAAAAAGTGGCTGCCGTCGCCCTGGGCGACGAAGAAAAGATAGTCCACCCTATCGGGATAGAGCGAGGCGAGGATCGCGCCCTCGCCGGGGTTCGCGATCGGACCGGGCGGAAGCCCCTTGCGGAGATAGGTGTTATAGGGAGACCGCCGCTTCAGGTCCGACCTTGTGACATTGGTGATCCACGCCTTGGTGCCGTACACCGCGGTGGGATCGGCCTGAAGCTTCATCCCCTTCTTGAGACGGTTGAGGTACACGGCCGCGATAATCTTGCGTTCCGAAGGCACCAGGGCTTCTTTTTCCACTATCGAGGCCAGCGTAAGTATCTGGTGTTCGGTTAAACCCAGCTCTTTCGCGCGTCTCCTGTAGCTGTCCGTGAATACCTCCCTGTAGCGTTGCACCATTTTCCTCGGGATGTCCTCAAGCTTGATGCCCTTCGGCAGATAATAGGTGTCAGGAAACAGATAGCCTTCGAGGGAATCGGCCTCTACTCCGAGGGCGCGGACGTATTTCTTGTTCCTCACCAGCCTGATGAACTGTTCAGGGTCGGAGATGAGCGGTGTACCCGAAAGCGTCCAGCCTATCTGATAGAGATTATACCCCTCCGGGATCACGACCTCGTACTCGATGATCCGGCCCTTGCGCAAGGCCTCAAGGACATCCCACAGGCTCATGTTCGTGTTCAGGCCGTAAAAACCCGTGCGCACCTTGCGGCTGAGCCCCTGGAGCCGGCCGATGATCTCGAAGTATCCGCGATAGCGGATAATGCCTTGCTTCTGGATGACCGCCGTGATCGTTTTAAAGCTCATTCCTTCGGTCACCTGGATTTCTTTCCAGACCTTTTCCTTGGAAGGCGGGACCAGAAGGGCGATGTAAAAGTGGATGACAACGGTAAGTGTTGCCGTGGCGATCGCGAACGACAACCAGGCACGCTTTTTCATCCATTCCCTGATATGACGCATTCCTTCTCCCTGTTCCGGAATTTCACAGCTGCCCGGACCTCAAGATCCCGATCAGGATCCAGAGGCCCAGGAACGCTGCTATAACATACCCGATCAGACCGAAGACAGGCAAGCCAAAAATCATCGGCCCCTTGCCGGCGTGGATGATAATGGATGACGCCACGATGATGGCGGCGGTGATTACGCTGAAGGCCAGCCGGTTGCTCGATTTGTCGATGTCCCTGATCAGGTGGCCGAGCTCTTCGTGGTGGATATTCATCCGGATGTCTCCATGCACGAATTTTTTGAAGGTCGCCTTGATCTGTCTCGGCAGGAGCGAAAAGGCGTCGGCGAATTCGGTCATGTTCTTCCGGGCGCTCTTGACCGCACGGAGCGGGCTGAGCCTGCGGAGCATGAGCTCCGCCACATAGGGTTTGGCCCCCTCGAAATAATTGAACTCGGGGTCGAGCTGCTTCAGGATGCCCTCGAGGGTGATGAGCGCCTTGTCCATGAGGTACAGGTTTTGCGGCAGTTTCAGCTTGTGCCGGAGGAGGATATGCGTGACGCGGTCCGCGTAGGTGCCGAAGTCGATCTGCTTCGCCTGCAGGACGTAGTACGGCTCCAGGAGCTCGACCAGGTCTTCCTTCATCTCCTGCTGAAAGCGTTCGACGTCGACGGACTCTTCGGGCAGAAACCCCATGTCCACGTATTGCCGGACCAGGGCATCGTAATCATGGTCCGCCAGCGCTAGAAAAATAGACGCGAAATGCTCCCGGTTCTCCTCGCTGACCCGGCCCATGATGCCGAAATCGACAAGGGCGAGCCTGCCGTCGGGAAGCACAAAGATATTTCCCGGATGGGGGTCCGCATGAAAAAAACCATCCTGCAGGACCATCTTGAAGAACGCGGCGTTTCCCTTCAGGGCAAGGTCCTTCCGGCTGTATCCCTCCCGGTCGAGGCGTTCGTACTCGTCGATCCGGATACCCTCGATCGTTTCGAGGACAAGGACCCGTTTGCTCGAAACCTCGGGGTACACCTTCGGTACGTACAAGGCCTCATTATGTTCGAAATTCCTGCGGAGCTGGATGGCGTTGGAAGCCTCGATAAAAAAATCGAGCTCACGCTTGATGGTGCGCGCAAACTCGTCGACGATGCCCGGGACGTTATAGGGCGCCGCTTCCGGCACCTGCGCCTCGATGAGGCCGGCGAGCCACCGCATGATGCTGATGTCGCGTTCTATGATGCGGACGATGTGGGGCCTCTGGACCTTGACCATCACCGGGCTGCCGTCATGGAGCGTGGCCCGGTGCACCTGGGCGATGGACGCCGCTGCGACCGGCGTATCGTCAAAGGTCGCAAACAGCTTTTCCACCGGCGCCTTGAGGTCCTCTTCGATGATCTTCTTTGCTTCTGCGGTGGGGAATGGCGCTACGGAGTCCGTTAATTTCAGCAGTTCGCGGGAATATTCGATGGGCATCATGTCCGGCCGGCACGCCAGCACCTGCCCCAGTTTGATAAACGTCGGCCCCAGATCCTCGAACATCAGCCGGAGACGTTCCGGCGCGCTTATGTGGTGCGAGACGGCGGAAGACTTCTTGAAGGTGATGACGCGCCTGCCGAGCGAAAAAAACCGTTCAACACCCAGCTGTTCCACCACGTGGCCGAACCCGTGGCGCGATGCAACGGCGATGATCCCGCCGATCCGCGGGATGTCCCGGAAATGTCTTTTCCTGAAACCCAAAAGAGGCATGGCGCTCAGGGCCGCGGGCTACTCCCCGCCCTTCCCTTCGCCGCCTTCGAGTTTCGAGAGCCGCGCGGAGATGCCCTGTAGCTTCTTGTCCATCCTTTCAAGGTCATCGCGGCTCGGGATGTTGAGCTTCTCAAAGGCCGCGTTGATCGTGTCCTTGATCTTGTGGTCAATGTCCTTGGTGCTTTCCTCTGCCTTGGAAGCCCACTCCTTGACAAGCGTGGCGCCTTCGCTCTTGGAGAGCTCCCCTGCTTTTACCAGTTCGTCGACGAACTCCTTGGCCTTCTCCTGCGCGCCGAGTCCTGCCAGCATAGCCTTCTTGATGATCTCTGTAACCGTCATGGTAGCCTCCTTGGGTTAAATGATGACTTGAAGTTCCTCGAATAATAAATGCCTGTTTTTATTATATCATATTAAAGAACTACCGCCATCACTTCCTTACGTTGTCCCTTAACCATTTTAGCCGTAATTCCAGCATGGTTCCAGCTGGAATCCAGTGTCTTTGATTTAGCCTCCCTCGTCTTTATCCAAAACGATATCAACCATGGTTTTTCGCGGCTGGCGGAATAATTTTTTGACGCGCCGCCGAAATTCTTCCGGGGTAATATGTTCTTCATGTGTGCCAATCACAACTTTTATCTTTGGGAATGATAGCTCAAGCGCATCCTTGTATTTTTCCTTGAAGGGACAGAGCGCTTTAATACAATAGGAGAAATGAATAGCCTCAACGCCGAAATCAGTCAACGCCCGGATTCTTTCAATCAACTTGTCAGGTCCGGTAAGCGTCGGACAACCAGGACAATTTATGATACCGATTAAAGTGAGCTTTTCACTTTCCGGATATTCTGCGAATGTTCCTTTTCGTTTCCGAAAATCCGCAAGGCAACTCACTGACGAGCAGCCGAGGTCCTGGGTTGCATTGGTACATGTCAAAATTCCGATTTTTGCCATATGCCGTACTCCTTATCTTACTTCATCAACGAACGAACCAGGCTAAGTGGCCCGCATCCGCTTGAGCGAGTAGTTACTCGACAATAACGGCTGTTCCGCTGGCGGAAACCATCAACATCCCGTTGCCTTGACCAAGGACCTCGTAGTCGAGATCGACGCCGACAATAGCATTGGCTCCAAGATCCTGTGCCCTCTCTTGAAGTTCTTGAAGCGCGATACCTCGGGCCCGCTCCATCTCCCGCTCATAG
>JAXIPA010000109.1:0-1929 GCA_045403145.1 Nitrospirota bacterium
ACACCTTAGAGGCTATCTCCGACTTTTCAGGGTGAAATTCTCAATATAGTTACTTTATCTTCACCGGAATTCCCGCGGCCGTAAAATACACTTCCTCGGCCGCCTGCGCGACCTTCTGGTTCAGCATCCCCGCGAGGTCCCGGAACTTTCTCGCGAGCGGGTTGTCCGGAACGATCCCGAGGCCCACCTCGTTCGATACCACGATGCATGCGCCGCCAAACTCCCGGATCGCCTTGACCAGGTCTTCGGAACGGAATTGGACCGCTCCGTCGCCGTCCGTATGCGCCATGACGTTGCTCAGCCAGAGCGTAAGGCAGTCAAGGAGCGCTACCTCATAGCGTCCCGAAAGCTTCCTCAGCAGCTCAGCCACGGCCAGCGGCTCTTCATAGGTGTCCCAGGATTTTTCACGGTCCTGACGGTGCTTCGCGATCCTTACCATCATCTCTTCGTCAAGGGCCTGCGCCGTGGCGATATAGGCGCGCCTTCCGGCCAGTTCCAGGGCCAGCTTCTCGGCAAAGGCCGATTTTCCGGAACGCGCTCCGCCGGTAATGAAATAGATTTTGTTAGCCATGGTCCTTCACCGGTCAGTGACAAAAAACCCCCACCTGTTGTATCAGGCAGGGGTCATCGTTCGGCATTGCAGAGTTTTTTATCAACGTTCAAAAATGGAGCGGGCGACGGGTTTCGAACCCGCGACCCCAAGCTTGGGAAGCTTGTACTCTACCAGCTGAGCTACGCCCGCTTTTTTGAAAGGCATTATAACGGCAGGCATCGGTGTTGTCAACCCCGAAAATCCGCCCGACCGGATTGCTTCAGTCAGAGGGCATCCATCAGCTTGTCATCCCCGAATGGTTCTATCGGGGATCTAGTTTTATTATCGAAGGGAAAACCCATATTCCCGATAAGGGCACTCGGGAATGACAGTTTATGGGAAGAATAGGGTAAATATGCCTTGATCGATTACCCCGTAAAGCAAAGTTTACCGCCGACAAATCATCACAGGACCGCTTTGATGTCCTTTTCAAGGTCTTCCTCGTTCCCGAAGCCGAGATACCGCTTGGTGATCCTGCCTTCCTTGTCGAGAATAAGGATCATGGGAATCGAGCGCACCTGGTACTGCTCGGAAACGTCGTCGGTCCCCTTGAGGACCGTATACGTAATGCCGCTATCGGCGATGAAAGACTTCACCTCGTCCCAGCCTCCCTCGTCGAGCGAGACGGCGAGGATCACCAGTCCCTTGTCCTTGTAAGTCTTGTGGATCTTTTCGAGACCGGGAATCGATGCGCGGCAGGGAGGGCACCACGTGGCCCAGAAATCGAGCAGAACGACCTTGCCCTTATAATCCGAGAGCTTCACGTTCTTCCCGCCCATGTCCTGCAGACTGAAATCAGCCGCCCGGGCATCGGACTTCCCGCCGCGGTCGGTGCAACCCGCCAGTATCGCCGTCGTGACGACGACTGCCGCCAGGAATTGCCTGAACATCGAGACTTCTCCTTCTTTGACTGTACCGTGAAAAATAAAACTGCCCGTCGAAACGGGCAGCCGATCAATCCACCAAATTGAAACCCGGGAGCTGCTACTTTGCGAGGAGCGCGTCCACCTTGGACTTAAGCTGCGCCTTCGGCACCGCGCCGACCACCTGGTCCACGGTCTGGCCGTTCTTGAAGAACATCAAGGTGGGAATGCCCATGATGCGGTACCTGCCGGCCACGTCGGGGTTCTCATCGGTGTTCAGCTTAAAGACTTTGAGCTTGCCGTCATATTCCTTCGCGATTTCGTCCACAATAGGCGCCACCATCCTGCACGGCCCGCACCACACCGCCCAGAAGTCCAGGAGCAGCACCCGGCCGCGAAAGTCCGCCAGCTTCAGCGGCTTTTCTTCCAGGTCCGTGCCCTCGAAGTCCGGCGCGGCCAGATCGGAAGAGCGTC
>JAXIPA010000037.1:0-9366 GCA_045403145.1 Nitrospirota bacterium
TGAAGCCGGTATGGGCGGCATTGGCGGGCGGGAAACCATGACATGTGCCGCAACGCGTGGCAGTCAGATAATTCGTCTGACTCCATATGGGCGACTTGTTTGCGCCGCCGACAAGCGTCGCGCCGTGACAGTAGGTGTTGGCGCATTGCAGGTTTGTTTCGTTGAAGGCCGGATTCACCCCGCTGGTCCGCGAGAACGAGCCGAACACGACGGCCCCGGGCTGTACGCTGCTCGTGTGGTTCTTCGCACGGGTAAAATGGTCGAGCGATATCGAGCCAATCCCATTGTGGCATTCGCCGCAGATATCGGCCGCGTTGATGACTGTGTGAGCCGCATGGGCACGGGCGATATTGGGATAGACTGTGCCGTTGGGGACCGCGCCGTGACACGAAGTGCAGCTCTTCAGCGTAGTTGGAAGTCCGCTCTGGTGGCAGAACGTACAGGCCGTGGCCCCAGCCACTGCCCCGACACCATCCAGGTTTGCGCCGTGGCAGCGGCTGCAGGCATCGAAGCCGGAGGGGCTGGATTTGCAGTGGAGATACCACGGTGTGTTGAGCGGGTTGAGCGTGGTTATGGAGCCGAAGGCAGTAGGAATCTGAAGGACACGGGGATGTGCCGCAAGGGGGGCATGGCAGACTTCACACCCGGTATTGCCGAGGGTGGCATCGGCCAGCCTGCCAAGCTGAACATTGAAGCGCGGGTTGCTCCCCGGCCCTCCGAAGGCGTTGTCCGCATGGCATTGCTGGCAATACGTCAGGTTGGACTTGGCTACCGTACCGTGGATGACCGGCTGCGCCCAGCCAAGCGGGTGTCTCAACTGGCCGTGGCAGAGGGTGCTGTTGAAGCAGCCGGGTTTATCCGGGGCGTATACGGTGATGATCGGCGTCCTCAAGTTGGCCCCAGCCGTATGGCAGAGGGCGCAGGCCGAGGCATTCAACCCGGCGGCATCATCAACAGTATCGGTGTGGGTCGGCGCGGGATAGGTCCGCCAGGGAATCGGCGAATGGGGCGCCCCTACAGGGACGCCATTCGTCACGTGGCACGAACCGGTGGCCCTGTTGGCGGTAAAGCAGCTTACCCCGGATACGCCGCCGGCGAAGTCGGTCCCGTGGCAAATCTGGCAAGCGGAGAAACCACTCGCGGACCCGGGCTGCGATTTAGCATCAAAGCCATGCAGGGCGGGGTCCCGCCATCCCGCCGGATGTCCGGAGGGTCCGTTGGCATGGCAGGCCTGTCCGTTGTGCAGCGGGGTAAAACAACTGACACGGGATATCCCCCCCAGCAGGTCGCCGCCGTGGCACCCGAAACACTGGTTCTGGTCGCTTAAAAAAAAGGCCCTGTGATCAACGATCCAATTAGCGGTGTGTTTCCCTGCCGCGTTCAGAGCAGGGGTGTTACTGTTGGCACTGCTGCATGCCCCTACCATGCCTGCCAAAGCGATCAGCGCAAAACCTGTATAGAAAAAGTCCCGAATTCGCATAAGTCTCTCTCCTGTCTTCGGTATCATATACGACGCTTTTCGTTGTTCCCGTCTCGCACCTGGTAAGGACGGTTGTACGCGTTATTTGAGAATGCTCAGGAATGGCAATTAATATTAAGTATACACCGTACTATAGGCAAAGGCAAAAAAAATGCCATACTGACTGTTTGTAGAGAACCCTCTGTTAATGATAGTTGCCGGCATTGGAATAAAGCAAGCCGTCAGACATTACTCCCAAGGCCAAGCAATCATTGACAGCGGGAAGTTGATTATGATATATTGCCGTCGCTGCCGCTGCATGATCCGCGGATATATCCTTTCCATGAAAAAAACCTTCATTATATTGTTTCTTTTTTTGCTCACCGGCTGCGCCGGGAAAGAACCTCCCTTCGACGCCGTGGCGACGTTCAGGGAAGCCGAAGAGAGCATGCGCAAGGAAGCCTTTGAAGACGCCCGCAAAAAATACCAGGAGATTCAGGAAAAGTCTCCGGACAAGAGCTACGATGCGGTCCTGATGCTCCGGGTGGCCGATACCTACTACGGCGAGGAGAAGTACAGCGAAGCGCTCGTGGAGTATCAGGCCTTCCTCAACTATCACCCCGTGAACAAGGACGCCGCCTATGCCCAGTATCAGATCGCGATGTGCTACTACAACGAGCTGACGACGATCGACCGAGACCCCACGCCCGCCCGCGCCGTGGTGAAGGAGATGCGCAAACTCCTTGAAAAATACCCCAGGAGCGGCTACGAGGAGCAAGCCAAAAAATATATCGCCATCTGCCTGGACCGGCTTGCGGATTATGAGCTCTATGTAGCGCGCTTCTACTTTAAGAAGGGCGCATATAAATCCGCAGTCGGCAGGTGCGAAAAGCTTTTGAAGGACTACCCGGGGTCGCCCGCGGAGAAGGAAGCGCTCCGTATCGCGGGCCTGTCATACACGGAACTGGGCGACAAGGTCCAGGCCCGGGCCAGGTTCGAGACGCTCGCGGAGAAATACCCGGCCATGAGGGAAACCGCCCAGGCCCTCATCCAAAAACTGCAGACGCCATGAGATTCTACCCCGCCTATCTGGATCTGCGAGACCGGCCCTGCCTCGTCATCGGCGGAGGGGTCGTGGCGGAACGCAAAGCGCTCTCTCTCCTCGGAGCGGGAGCGGACGTTACCATCGTAAGCCCCTCGCTTACCCCCAAACTGCACGAGCTTTCCGAAGCGGGCAAGATCGCCCACCGAAAAAAAAAATTCGATGAGAACGACCTCTCCGGCGGATTTTTGGTGATCGCAGCCACCTCTTCACCCGACGTGAACAGGCAGGCGGCGCAGGCGTGCAAAAAGAGGCACCTGCTCGTCAACGTGGCCGTACCGCCGGAGGAGAGCACTTTCGTGGTCCCCTCCGTGGTGGAGCGGGGAGACTTGCTGATCGCCGTGTCCACGAGCGGGACAAGCCCGGCGTTGTCGAAGAAGATCCGGCTGGAGCTCGCGGCGCTCTACGGCCCTGAATACGACCTGTTTCTTCTCAAGCTATCAGCCTTACGAAAGCGGGTCAGGGAAGAGATTGCTGACGAGCAGGAGCGGCGCCGGATCTTTCAGACGCTAGTCGATTCCGATGTGATCGAGTTGCTCCGGCAGGGAAAGCCGCATGAGGCCGAGGTCCGTATGATCGAGCTCGCGGGCTTGAAGCACAAGCCATAGAACCGCTCTGGAACAGGATGTCACTCTGTCAAAACCGTTTACCGCATCTGGGATGACCCCTCGCAGAGAACCGTCTCAAACGGTGCTCGTTCCCCACTCATATTAGCTATTAGCTGTCCCATAATAGTATAGACATCGTTCCATCACACAAACACGTCATTCCCGCAAGCGAAGCGCGTCGGGAATCCTTCCTGAAGAAAGATTCCGGTCAAGCCGGAATGACAAACAGTGTGATGAAAGCAGAATTTATGTTGTCACTATTTTGATACCCTTAATTACTCATCACCCATCATTACGTTCCACTCCGATGCGCGTCCTGACCGACGGTCCGGTCGATCCAGTGCTCCAACTCGCTGTGCTGGGCCGGCGCGCCGTCGAAGCGGGAGAGCTGCCGGCCGTTCCGGTAGAGTATGAAGGTGGGTGTGGCCTTGATTGTAAAACGCCGGGCAAGGGCAGGTTCGGCGTCCACGTCGACTCTTATGACCTTGAGCCGCCCCGCTCTCTTCATGGCGAGATTGTTGATAAAGGGCTCGATCGCGCGGCAGTAACCGCACCATTTCGCCCAGAATTCGGCAAGCAGGACCTCCGGCCAGTCGCGCACCTGCTGATCATAGCTCGCGGCGGTCACATTGAGGGGCGCGCGGGGGACTTCCAGCGGCGCTTTGCAATGCCCGCAGACCGGATGGCTTGCCAATCTGTTTTCAGGAACGCGGTTCAGCGTTCCGCAGGATTTACAGCGCACGAGTATGGCATCGTTCGGCATATCATCTCCCTCTTCGATATTGTATCACAGCGCCGGTCACGCGCTTCAGTCTGTTCCGGCCCCTCTTGTGCATCAGGTATACTATATTTCAAGTGTATGGTCAACCTCCCGGATAAAAAGACCCTCCTTATCGATGGTTCCTACGGCGAAGGGGGCGGTCAGATCCTGCGCACGTCTCTTGCGCTTTCCTGCGTCCTGGGAAAGCCGGTTGAGATTGTCAACATCCGCAAAGCACGTAGGAAGCCGGGGCTCCAGCCGCAGCACTTGACCGCGGTCAAGGCCGCGGTTGCCGTCAGCAGCGCCCATGTAGAGGGCGCGGAGCTTTCGTCCACCTCGCTCCGGTTTTCTCCCGGCCAGGTGACTGGCGGAGACTATTTTTTCGATGTGTCGGAGAAAAAAGGGAGTGCGGGGAGCGCGTCGCTTGTTCTCCAGACGGTCCTGCTGCCGCTCTGTTTCGCGAAGCATCCGTCAACAATCACGGTCGTCGGCGGCACGCATGTGCCCTGGAGTCCGACCTTTCATTATTTCAAGCATGTGTTCATTCCTCTGCTTTCGCGCGCGGGCGTGAAAGTTGACGCATCCCTGGAGAAGTGGGGCTGGTATCCCGCGGGAGGCGGAAAGGTCCGAGCGAGCATCAGCCCCTCCGCGGCGCTTATGCCGGTCGTGCTGACGGAAAGGGGAAAGCCTGTGCGGGTGCGCTGTATATCGGCGGCCTCCAACCTGCCAAGGGACATCGCAGTCCGCCAAAGAAGCCGGATGATCACTGTCCTTGCGCAAAAAGGAATAGAGGCTGATGCGGAGATCGTGGATGCTCCCTCGCCGGGAAAGGGCACGCTCGTGTTCCTGCTTGCCGAATACGAGCGCGTAACAATAGGTTTCGACGCCCTCGGGGCGATAGGCAAACGGGCCGAGGAGGTGGCCGATGAGGCGGCAAGCGCGATGTTCGAATATTTTGATAGAAACGCCGCGCTCGACCCGCACCTCGCGGACCAGATAATCCCGTATCTCGCCTTCGCCCGGGGGACGTCGCAATTCACCACAAGCCGGATCACCCGTCACCTGCAAACGAACATCTGGGCGGTGAAGCAGTTTATCGATATTGAGATCAAGGTCGAGGGAAATGAAGGGGAGGCGGGGAAGATCACGGTCCATCCTGCGAAACAAGAGCGTCATGAACACGTTTGAACGCCGCGTGACCGGGCGCCCGGACATTATCAATTTTGGCGGCATGGAAGTTCTTCCGCGCCGCCTGATGCTGTCGATGCACGAATTTCACCTTGACTAACATTCATCCGTGCGTGATAATCAACGCCATCAAATAAACAACAAATCCTTTACCGCAGAGAACACAGAGAACATAGAGTTATTAATGGTCTCAAAATGGCAGCGACATACAAGATATTACCTACGCCGTCATTCCGGCTTGTCCGGAATCTATCTTTAAGAAGGATTCCCGACGCGCTCCGCTTGCGGGAATGACGGTTTGGTTGTGGAATTATGTCCATGCTATTATGCGACGATTAATGAATCCTGGCTTATTTGCCGGTGTCCTTTGCGGTGAAATTATTTTATAAAGAGGCTGGAGGGCTATGAAGGCAGCGGATAAAAAAGCGAGCTCAACTCCGTGGCAGGACGAGGTCAGGCAGGTTGCAACCGGCATACGGCGGCGCGTTCTCGAACATACGATCAAGAACAGCGGCGGATATCTCTCCCAGGCCTGTTCCTCGGCCGAAATCCTGGCCACGCTGTATGTAAAGGTCATGGATCTCGGCAAGATAGAGGTCCCGCTCCTGCCGAAGCCGTTTCCGGGCGTCCCCGGACCCCATAATCCGCATTACTTCACCGGTGCCTCTTTTAACGGACCGGGCAAAAATCACGACCGGTTTTTCCTCTCTCCCGCCCAGTACGCGCTGGTCCTCTACGCCACGCTCATTGAAACGGGCCGCATGGCGGAAGAGGGTCTTCTCCAGTTCAACAAGGACGGAAGTTCGGTCGAGATGATCGGCGCGGAGCATTCCCCCGGGATGGAGACCATGACAGGCTCGCTTGGCCAGGGCATCAGCCAGGCGGCCGGCATTGCCATGGCCAGAAAGCGCAAGGGCGAGAAGGGCAGGGTCTTTCTTTTTATGTCCGACGGCGAATTCCAGATCGGCCAGACCTGGGAGGCCCTCCAGGCCATGTCCTTTCACATGCTCGACAACATGATTGTCTACGTTGATGTGAACGGGTTCCAGTGCGACGGAAAGATGTGCAATGTCATGGATATCGAACCGTTGGAAAAACGGCTCGAATCCTTCGGAGCGCGGGTGTTCCGGGTGAACGGCCACGACATCAAACGTCTCGCGGAGATCGGATCGCTTGCTTCCGATGGGCGGCCACTCGTTGTTCTTTGCGACACGGATGCGGCGAGAGGGCTCCACGTCCTTCAGTCACGGGTTCCGAAGATGCACTACGTCCGTTTTACATCTGAAGAGGAAAAGAACCGGTACGTTGTTGCATATGAGAAGCTGTGCGGTTTGAAAATACCGGCCCCAACGTCCGGCAAATCCGGGCCGAAATCTCAAACAGGTCCTGAGCTCGTGTCCAGAGTGCACGCAAAGAATCTCGTCAAATGGGCTGCTGACAAGCCTGACGTGCTCGTTCTCTCCGCCGATCTCACGAGTTCAACAGAAATCGACCTTTTCCGCGACACCTATCCCGACCGGTTCCTTTCCATGGGGATCGCCGAGCAGAACATGTTGAGCTTTGCCAGCGGCCTTGCACGGGAAGGGTTCATTCCGTTCGTGCATACCTTCGCGGTCTTCATCTACCGCCGCGCCTATGACCAGATCGCCATGTCCGTTTCGTATCCCAACCTGCCGGTCCGGATGATCGGCTTTCTTCCGGGCATCACCACGCCCGGGGGCGCGACCCATCAGGCGATCGAGGACATCTCGATCATGCGTGCGCTTCCGAACATGACGGTCTTTGAATGCGGCGACGCGACCGAGGTAGAGTCCGTCCTCGACGTCATCGAGAAGATCGACGGTCCGGTCTATGTGAGGATGCTGCGGGGCGAGCTCCCGCGGCTTTTCGATTCTCCGATGGTGTTTGGACACGCGCGGGTGCTTTCCGAAGGCAGCGATATTACGATCTTGACCTCGGGCATCATGACTGAGGAGGCAATGCGCGGGGTCAAGGTTCTTCAGACACGGGGCGTATCGATCCAGCACATGCATATTTCGACCTTGAAGCCCTTCAATGATGAATCAGTTCTCGATGCAATAGCCCGGTCCCGCTTCGGCGTGATTACCATGGAAAACCACACGATCGTCGGGGGCCTGGGTACGATCATAGCCGAGAAGATGGCTGAGAGGGGCATGGCAAAGAAGCTTGTCCGCATCGGCCTCAGGGACACCTTCAGCCACGGGGCGAGCAAGCAGTATCTTCTGAAAGAACACAGGATGGACGCACTTTCCCTGATCAGCGAAGTGGAGGTAATGGTCGATCAGCAATTCAATATCTCCGAAGACGAGCTTTCCGCGGTGCATGTGACCGCTGGTCACAGCAAGGCAAAGGCAGAGGCCTTGTGAAGCCAAAAAATAGTAACATTCTAACTCTGAACCTTGAACTCTGAACGTTGAGCTATCCTTTTACTATGCCCGCTTATCGGACCGGAGGGTGAATGACTGCTTCGTGTAAAGACGCATCCGGATCACAGCGTGTTCGTTGTTCCTCACCCGGGAGAGCGCTCAGGCAAATGACGCTCCTTGTGGCGCTTCTGGCGCAGCTCGTCTCGTGCAGCCTGCACACCTCACCGCAGGATAGAGACCTCAGAGAAAAAATGTTCGACGCATACGGGGGACGAGAGCGCCTCTCGCAGATCCAGTCGATAGCGGCAGAGGGGCGCATAACAGCGTTGATCCGGGGAGATCACGGCGTCTACCATCGCGCCCTGCGCAGGGACGGAAAACTGTTCGTAGACATCCAGTACACCCGGTCCCGGGAAACGCGCATCCTGAACGGGACACAGGCCCTCCGGGGCGTCGACGGAAACCTGGAACAAGTGAGCGGACCTGGCTATCTCGCCATGGTATATCAGTACAATGAGCTGAGCATGCCTTTTGCGCTGCTCGACGATTCGTTTAGCGTTCGGGACCTGGGACGCGAATCCCGTGACGGCGCCGCTGTCCGCATTCTCCAATGCACGGACCGGTCGGGAAACAGCATGGATGTGTTCGTCGACGAATTCACCTACCGGATCGTCAAAACACTCGGCAGCTTTTCGGTGGGCGGCAAGACGACGAGCCTGAGCGCCGAGTTCAGTGATTTCAGATTCTTCGAAGGTGTGCTTCTTCCCTTCAGGATCGTCAATTACGCTGGAGGGACCAGGATCAGCGAAACGGTCATCGATGACTATCTCTTTAATGCCCCTTTCAGCGATGCAATGTTCGATATCCCCGGCCATTCTCAGAAACATTCGGGGGATTGCGCAACCGCAAAGGCGGATGCGCTGTGAAGCAATGCAGTGAAGCGAAAAGCCCGCCAATATTCGGCGGGCTTTTTTGCGGAGTTTTCCATGAGCATTTTCGCCCGGGAGCGACGGTTACGGACAGTTGGACTGTCCCTCAATGCAGTAATACATGTCAGCGCCTGCAGACCACCCCAGGGTCCTGTCAAATTCGTCCACGAGGACCGTCTGCACATGGATGCGGCAAACGTGCTGAACATCCGGGAGGGCGGCGTTGCATTTATTCACATCGCAGTCGATCGGGGAAAGGATATAGCTTTTCTCGAAAAATTTGCCGCTGATGTTCTGCACTACCGGGCAATTGGCAAAGTCTCTGTTTTCCGGCCCCCCGCCGCCCAATGGATTTATCGCAAAATGCGAGACATCATAAAGATACTTGATCTGCGATCCGGCCGGTGCATTGATCGCGGCTGCCGACTCCACCCCCGGAGCCGGGGCCCATTTGAACAATGGTCGCTGGCTCGAGGCCGCGGTCGTGAGCTTGATCGGGCTGCCCGGTTGACCGGTGTTGGCCTGCGTAAAGGTAACGCCGGTTTCCGAATAGTCCCTGGCCATGAGGGTGATGCCGGCCTCCGGAACATCAAAAACCGTGCGGGTCAGCGAAGTAGTGAGAGTATTGCCGCTGGAGAGGCCGGCCGCTATCGTGAAGGTATAGGTCTGTCCAAAGGCAAGACATGCCTGGGTCGTCCCACCGCTCACCCTCCAGTTGCTCGTTCCCGGCGACGGGAAATCGTCCGTCGTAAGACTCATGGCGCCTGAGATGGCAGTATTGAACTGGTCCTTCATTCCGTTTGCGGATATCGTAACTCCCGATACGGCTGTTCCCTGAGGCGCAAACACCTTGACTCTCGCCGACAGGCTTCCGCTGCTCGGACACTGCAGCCGCTGATGATACACTTCGACATCGGCAAAGGAAGGTGTTGT
>JAXIPA010000275.1:0-13074 GCA_045403145.1 Nitrospirota bacterium
GGCGCGGTCTTCGGCCCTTTTGCGCGATTCAGCAGGTAGGCGTCGAGATCGTCAGAGGACTGGTGATTATGGAACAGCTCCTGCGCCGCTTTTCGGACATCTCGGCCCGGCAAAAAAGACTCCAGGCCGGCCAGGCCGGTCATTTGTCTGTGGTCCTGGAAGGCGAAGATCATTGAAAAATATGGGTTCACCACTGCCTTGTTCAAAAACAAGTCTTTCGAAACGGCGGCGTCCTTGCGCTGCGCGGGCCTGCGGCCGACCGAGCCCCGCGAGCCGGTGACGAGGAACACAAGGACGAACAGGGTGATCACGATCTTCGAAACCGGCGAAAAGCGGCGCTCAACGGTCCGCTCCGGCACGAAGAAACCGGCCGCGAGGAAACGCTTTTGCAGAACGAGGGCCAGCGCGGAGGCCATGCCGATGGCGATCAGCGCCGGGATGGGATGGTAGTCCGCCCATATCGTCTGAAAGATCGCTTTTGTATCATCGTAATACAGGTTGAAGATGAAGTGGTTGAACTGCTCGTTGTATTCCTTGAAGTAGCCGAAGGTCACGACCCAGAAAACCGCCGTCATGATGACAAAGGCGGCGCCGAACGCTCCGCGGAGATGGCCGGCGAAGCGGTCCATTTTCACACCGCCCGGCAAAATACTCAGCAGAAAAGGGACAAGGACCCAGTTCGTTGCGACCATGGAGTCGTAACGGAGCCCGTTCAGCGCGGTGAGAACGGCGTCCGGAACGCTGGTGGCGGGGTCCATCTTGTTCCTGAAGTAGAGGAGAAAGGAGAGACGGAAGAAAGACAGGTAAAGCATGAAGAAGAGCCACTGTTTTACGGTTAGACCGAACCGGAGGACAAAGCGGTTGAAGCCCTTCATGGGACGGCTGACCTCCAAACTCGCATTCAAATCACGATATCTGCGCAAGCTCGTTCAACTGCTGGTCGAACTCCTGCGCCTTCGCGTCATGCTCCGCCGTAACGGTCTCCAGCTCGGCAAAGAGTTTTTCGATCCTGGCCTTTGCGTCGTTGACGGACTGGGACAGCTGCCTGATGGTCAGCGCCTTGCCGCTGACCGACGCCTCGAGCAGCTCCTGGGTATCCCGCTCCACTGCCTGCTCGAGCTTCGTGATCTCCTCTTCGAGGGCCGCGATCCTGCTCTTGAGCGAGCTCAGGACCTTTGACTTGTCCGAGACGAGACTGGCGCGCTGTTTTTTTGCGTCTTTCCTGTTGACGTTCCTGTCCGCGTCCTGTTTCTTTCCCTTTTTGACGCGCACACCGCCCTCGTCGCTCCAGCCCACGCGGTCGAGGAAGTCGAGGTAGGTCCCCTCGAAGACAGACACCGTATCGTTGTCGTAGACGATCAATTTCGTGGCCACGGCTTCCAGGATCAACTCGCTGTGGGTCACGATGATGACCGCGCCGTCAAAGGCCTCGATGGCTTCGATGAGCGAGTCAATGGACTCCATGTCCAGGTGGTTCGTGGGTTCGTCGAGCATCAAAAGGTTCGCGGGCGAGACCAGAAGCTTGCCCAGGAGCACACGGCTTCTTTCTCCGCCGGAGAGCACGCTCACCTTCTTTAACGCATTGTCGCCCTCGAACATCATGAGCCCGCAGATCGCCCGGGCCTCGCCCTGCCCGCAGTCGGGATGGGACTCCATGACCTCCTGGACCGCGGTTTTTTCGGGCCGCAGGCGGTTGATGTTGGTCTGGCCGAAATAGGCGATCTTCGTGTTCGGGTGGGTCTTGACCTCTCCGTCCGTCGGCGAGAGCTCCTTCGCGAGAACGTTCAAAAGGGTGGTCTTCCCTTTGCCGTTCTTCCCGATTACGGCGATGCGGTCCTTCTTGCCCACGGCGAACGAGAGCCCGTCGAACAGCTTGGGGCCGTCCTGGGAAAAGGAAAAGGACAGGTCTTCCACGGTCATCAGCCACTTTGCCTCGAACGGCGCAGACCGGAACTTGAAATCGAGGGTCCTGATCTCGTCGAGTTTGTCGAGTTTCTCGTGCCTCGCGAGGGCCTTGACGCGGGACTGGACCGCGCTGGCCTTGGTGGCCTGGGCGCGGAATCGGTTGATGAACTGCTCGACCTCTTTCCGTTTTTTTTCATCGTTTTGGCGCGTCTTTTCGTAGATCTCCTCTTCCAGGAGGATCTGATCGTAGAGCTTCTGCGTGTTTCCGGCGATCTTCCGCATCTTGCAGCGGTGGATGATCATGGTATGGGTCGTGACGCTGTCCATGAAGTCCCGGTCGTGGGTGATGATGATCATCTCGTTCCGCCAGGCGCGCAGGAACTGGGTGAGCCACCTGACCGAGACGATGTCGAGGTAGTTCGTGGGCTCGTCGAGAAGCAGGAGGTTCGGTTCGGACACGAGCACTTTGGCGAGGTTCAACCGCACCTGGTACCCGCCGGAGAGCGACGAGGGGTGGCTGTCGAAGTCCGCGTTCGTGAACCCGAGGCCGTGGAGGATCGCCTCCGCCTTGTACGTCTCGTCGATGTGGTCCTCGTTCGGCGGCAGGGCCAGGCAGGCTTCCCGGAGCACCGTGTCCTCGGTGAAGTGGATGTGCTGGGACAGATGGCCGATGGTGTAGCCCGAAGGAGTAGTGATCGTACCGGAGTCCTGGTGCTCTTCGCCGAGGATCATGCGGAAGAGCGTGGACTTGCCGTGGCCGTTTCTCCCTACCAGCCCCACGCGCTCGCGCGGGTTCACGGTAAAGCCGACTCCGTCGAAAAGCACCTGTTTGCCGTAGGATTTTTCTATATTCGTGACTTGGAGCATTATTTACCTTTACGAGTGGATAGGATGTGAAAATAGAGCTTTCTATAATAACGCGGGACGCAGGTTATGGCAAATGATTTTTCGCGGAGGCGGCGGTAACCGGCAGATAGCGTGTACGACGGAACAAGGGGCAACGGATGAAACCCGGATACTGCGCGTGGCCGTCAACATGCTCCTGCTCCAAAAGGACCTTTCAAATGAAGGGAAGAGCAGGGAGGCGGGAAGGCGGGATAACAACAAGGCGTTGCCTGTTAGACCGCTGTGCAAGACATTCCGTTGAACCTTGGGAGAACTACATCGAGAAAACGCTTGCTTCTTCGATCCGGTTTCACGGACCTCAAAGCACCCGCTTTTTCTCTGTATTCTCCTTCGGCTTTTAAGGTTTCAGCCTCCGGTTTTTCATGACCCTGCAACCTTGCAGCAGGTCCGAATTTCTCCGGCTTTCTGCTTCTTGGTTCGGACCATTACTCTTCGGCGCTTACACCCCTCAACGGAAACCAAAACACTTCAACTATCTTACCTTGGTCCGTGCAACGCCTCATTTTCTATTTACCACTTTCTGCGGGGTTTTTCAACAGTAAAATAATTTCTCCGCCTTATTCGCTTGCAGTGTACGAAAAAAGATGCACTCCTGGTAAATTAGCATTGGATATGGGGTAGAATGAATAGTAATTCAATAAAGGGTCATTTCCGTTTGTCGCAATAGGTGCGGAAGAGAGTAGACGGAGTATGAACAGGGAAGAGGAACTCCAAAGGATCGCGGACGAAATCAAACAATGCCGGCTGTGCAAAAAAGGCGGTACGGGCAAGGCCGTGCCGGGAGAAGGAAGCGCTTATGCGCGAATCGTTTTTGTGGGCGAGGCGCCGGGAAAAGAGGAGGCCAGGACAGGGCGGCCCTTTGTCGGCAGGTCGGGGAAATTCCTGCGGGCCGCGATTCAGGAAGCGGGCATCGATGAACGGGATATTTTCATCACCAGCCCGGGCCGCTATCTTCCGATTCGCGGCAAGCCTTCGAAAGAGACCATCATTCATGGAAGAGAGCATTTATTCAAGCAGCTTTCTGTCATTAATCCCGGCATCGTCATACTCCTCGGTCACACGGCGTGTCTCGCGTTGCTCGATCGCAGCGTGGAAATTTTCCGGGAGCACGGGACAATTCTCGAGCGGGACGGAAAAAAGTATTTCATTACCTTCCATCCCGCCTATGCAATGCGCTTTCCTGAAGGGAAAAAGCAGTTCCTGAACGATTTCAAAAAACTGAAGCGAATGTGATTTTACCCGCTCCCCGGAGGTCTGCCACGTCGAACCCAGGGTCAGCCGCTTCGTCCATCCATGCCTGCGAGCTCGTTCAGGTACGTCCGGATTCTTTTCGCATTGACCCCGACGTCGCTCTTGCCCACGCGCGAAACGGAACGGACGTCGATTCTGCTTCCGCCGGATACAGGAGTAATCCGTACGACGATATCATCCTTGAATCCGAACCAGAGGCTGGTCTCCGTTGCCTCGATGCGTCCCTCGGCGGAATTTGCATCGACGATCCGCCAGCCCATGCCCTCCGCAGTCCGGAGAGCGCGTTCATAAGCAGCGGGCAACGGGACCGGAAGGACGAGCGGCCCTATGGCCGGATAGGCCGCGCGCTGCTGCGCCGCGATGTCCGGACCGCCGTATTCCGCCGGATTGGCTGCGTCTTTCCGCAGCGGCATGACGGACACGAACTGCGGCGGGTTCACTGTGTCAGTCGTGATGTCGTGGATCCGCGGCACCTGCTGCGCCGTACGCATCCACGACCACGGGATTCCGGCCGTGATAAGCCCCAGCAGTATCCCTGCCGCCGCCAACAAGACGACAGACCGGCGATGTTCGTGCCTTACCGCAATGCCGCCGATCAGGGAGACGGCCGCAGCTCCAATGCCGCAGTATGCAGCCCCCCGCAGAATCGCAAATCCGGTCGTAAAATGCCACCACCCGAATCTGTAGCCCAGGCCGGAAAGGGCGGCGGCGATGCCGGCAAGTATGGCCAGTGCAAAACCGGCTGCAGCAATGTAATCGGCAGCAGTCCCCTGCGAAGAAAGATCATGCCGGGAAATGGTTTCCTGATGCGTGTTCATGAGACACCTCCTCTTTTTCAATTGTACCACCGCGGTTTGACATGAGTGTCGCTACGTCCTTCCTGCTTCATATGCTCGGCCAAAGGTACGACCTTTGTTTTAGGTTGAGTTGAGTCGTGTATAATGAGAGTCGTGTATAATTAGAAAAGGCCGGCATGAGCGGCCCTTCATACCCGAGGAGATGAGATATGCTTCCTTATCCGCAGATAGACCCTGAGATCGTACGCTTCGGTCCTTTTGCCGTTCGCTGGTACGGGCTCATGTATGCTCTCGGTTTCGCCGCGTCCTATTTGCTCGTCAAGCATCAAATGCAAAATATGGGAAAGGTGCCGCTGGTCAAGGGTCGCGAAAAACAGGAAGCGGCTGCGGCATGGCCTGAAGCGTTTCTTGATTCGCTCTACCTGTATCTGGTCCTCGGGCTTGTTCTCGGTGCCCGGCTGGGATACGTCTTTTTCTATGACCTCGGGAGTTTTGTTGCAAAGCCCCTGGAGATATTCGCGGTCTGGCACGGAGGAATGTCGTTCCATGGCGGGATGATCGGGACGCTCCTTGCCGGATACCTGTGCTGCAGAAAATTCAAAGTGGATTTCTGGCGGGCCGCGGACCTTGTGGTCGTCACCGCGCCCATCGGGCTCGGCTTGGGGAGGCTCGGCAATTTTATCAACGGAGAGCTCTACGGCAGGGTGACGGATGTGCCCTGGGCCATGATATTTCCCACAGGCGGCCCGCTGCCACGGCATCCCTCGCAGCTTTACGAGTTCGCCCTCGAAGGCGTGCTTCTGTTCGCGATCCTCTGGATTGCCAAGGACAGGCCGCATAAGCCGGGAATGATGACGGCCCTCATCCTCATGCTCTACGGATTGTTCCGCTTTCTCGTTGAATTTTTTCGCGAACCCGATGCGCAGCTCGGATTTATCGCCGGCCCTTTTACAATGGGCCAGGTGCTGAGCGTGCTGACCGCGCTCGCGGGGATCGTCCTGTTCTTTCTGCGAAGGAGAGCAGACTCTGCGTGACGAAGGGACAGTAGTCTCCTAAAAAGTCGTCATTCCCGCTTACCGGGCACACAACGTCATGTAAAGGAAGGATTCCGGACGCCCTGCACTCGCGCTATGCACTCGTAATCGCTGGGTGCAGGCAAGCCGGAATGACATCAAAAGGCGAATGTTTGGCTTTCGACTGCATTAAAGTTTCTCTTCGTGTTTTGATATAATTATCATTGACTGCTTTCACGAAATCCGTGAACAGGGAGTTCATCACAAAAAAGAGGCAAGGGAGGCGGCAGGCATGAGTGAGAGTAAGATGCTGAGCGTCGAGGAATTGAAGAAAAGACTGGATGCGAACCAGGTCGATTTTCTCTTCGACCTGAGAAATGCAGACGAATTCAAGGCCTGGAGGATCGAGGGAGGATCGGACATCCCGTCGCTGAACATTCCCCAGGAGGAGTTCGTCGGGGAAGAGGAAAGCCACCTGTCCAGGTTTCCGCGGGACAAGAACATCGTCGTCGTGTGCGCGCACGGGGACGCTTCGAAATATGCGGCCGATCAGCTCCAAAATTACGGGCTCAATGTCGCCAGCCTCAAGGGCGGCATGGATGCTTGGAGCGAATTCTACGAGACGCATAAAATCACCGGCGACCCCGCAATCTACCAGATATACCGGACAGCCCGGGGTTGCCTGGCCTACCTCGTTGTTTCGCAGGGCGTTGCCGTCGTCATAGACGCGGCCCGTCATATTGACCGCATGCGGGATCTTGCGGCGTCGCTCGACGCCAGAGTCATCGCGGTGTTTGATACCCACCTCCACGCGGACCACATTTCAGGAGGCCGGGAACTCGCGTCGATATCGGGCGCCGAGTACTACCTGCACCCCGGAGACGCCGTTGGAGCGGCTATTCCCTATATTCCGCTCGTTGATGGACAGAGCTTCACGTTCGGAACGTCCATCATCGACGTCATCCACTCTCCGGGTCACACGCCGGGCAGCACGTCGTTTCTGCTGAACAGGACGCACCTCTTCACCGGGGACACCATCATGAAGACCGGCATGGGAAGGCCGGACCTCGGCGGTAAGGCCGACGAGTGGTCGTTTCTTCTCTACGATACGCTCTTCCGCCGGTATGGCAGCCTCAACGACGAAGTCGTCGTACTACCGAGCCATGCTTCATCGCCCCGCGAGCAGGACAAGAGCGGCGTCATCAAAACGACCATGGGCGAGGCCCGTAAGGAGGGGGACCTGTTTCAGGTCCGGGATAAAGCCGCATTCGCGAGGCGCATCAAGGCGAGCCTGCTCGAAAACCCCGAACGGTATCAGGAAATACGGAAGGTCAATCTCGGGGTGCTGCGGCGCGAGGAGGCAAAGCAGAAGGAGCTGGAAATCGGCAAGAACCTTTGCGGCATGGCGAAACCGGACGGGCCGCGGGCGCAGGAGCCTGCCCCGGTATGATTACCGCGAAGGGAATGACCGGAAAAGCGGTAAATAAATCTGGAAACGGTAGTTGGACGCAGATGAACGCAGATTTACGCTGATAAGACCAGGCGGTGCGATTGAAGATTCAAGCACCCTCTGTGCGAAGCTTTTTTTCATTACTCAACAATTTTTTGTTTGTCTTAATCCGCGGTTATCCGATTTTATCTGCGTCCAATTGCTCTTTTTAGGATAAATGAATTTCTCAGCCGGGACGAACGGCGGTCACCGCCACGCTCTTGAGCGCGTTCATCGGACCCGCGGCTTTCAGCTTTTCGAGCTGCTGCTCATTGCGGAGAAAGAACGAGCCGGCAAAGGCAAGGGAATTGAGCGAGATGTCCTCGAAATACTCACGGGACCGCGGTACAAGGAGCATCCACTCGCGCGTGACAACAAAACAGTAAGGCATGGATTGGCGCGTCGGATTCGAGGGATGAGGCGGATTCAACCCGGTGCGAAGCAGCATCTTACCATAGAGTTCAAAGGTTGTCCGTGCGGCATGTTGGGGTAAGGTCACCTGATCGCGACCCAGCCGCACGAAGGCGTTGAGGAAGGGAAGACCGGGAAGAGTTACGATCTCATTGGCCGGAGTATCGGCGAACAGCGGCGAGATCGGGACCGACGGGCCCTCCGGTGCGAGAGGCAGCGGTACGAGCTGGAGGTGTTTGTGCTGCTGGCTCGCGCCTGCCTCGCGCCCGCCGTTGTAAAATCCGAGGGCATCGTATTCTTCCATGCACAGCCAAAGCGCTTCGAAGTCAGAAAGAGTCAGGAGCATGTCCTGGTCTTCAAAGCGCCTGGTGACGATGAGCAGGTGGTGCTCGACGACATTGTACTTGTTCAGGACCGCGATATGCGAATCCGATATGTCCGCAACGACAAGATTCTTCTCAGGAGGCAGGAAGGGGTTTAACCGGTTGCCTCCTTGCAGCGCGGCATCCTGTTTTTTTCTCGCTTCATCCTTGCGCTGCAGGCCCGCCAGCACACGTACAAAAAAACGCGTCCCCTCCTCTTCGATAAACGTATAGTGCGTAGGCACCGAAAAAAGCGAGCCAACAGCCCTGGCTTGCTCCGAGGTCCTCACGATACTGTCCCACAGCGTTCCTTTTTTCATGTTCAAGCCGCCGGATACCGATAGTCAGGGTAAGGTGAACCCCGCGACTTGCACTCCCCCGGCTCCTGCCGGGGTAATGCGCCGTAATCCGCGGGAGGTCGCGTTAGTATAGTCCCGACATTCGGGATGCCGGTGGGGGCTCCACTCAGGAGCATTCAACATGGGCGGGATTATAGCATATCGCTGGGACGGAAAGCCAACCGGAATGAGAAACCCTCTGAGGCCTGACGCGCATTTTTTCTTCATCATGCAGCCTGGTGCTTCAACCGGTAGGTAATCCTTCCCTTCGTCAGGTCGTAGGGAGAGAGCTCTACCATTACCCTGTCTCCCAGCAGTATCTTGATATAGTGTATACGCAGTTTGCCGGAAAGGTGCGCCATTACCTTGTGGCCTCCTTCCATCTCGACCCGGAACACTGCGTTGGGAAGCACCTCAATTATCTTTCCCTCGACCGATATGACATCTTCCCTGGGCATGATGCATCACCACACTTAACGCGGCGCGTCCAAAACGCACTGCGTATCTCGGCGGACCTATTGCCGACCGAATGATATTATTATAACTCTTTTCCCTGGATCTGTAAGTACGGATGGGACACGGAAACAGGCGTATGACACACATCATAGCGTAATTTCCTCGTGGCGCGTATGCTATGTACAATCTCAATCTTAGGAGGTAAGCCATGAGTACGAATCATACCGTTGACTGCCCGTCTTGTTCCTCGATCAAAGCAGCCCCTGCAGCAAACGACAGGGACGCCCGTCTCACGCAATGGCCGATCCAGATCAAGCTGATCGGCACGGTCGCGCCGTTTCTCAAGGACGCCGATCTCCTTGTCGCGGCTGACTGCACGGCCTTTGCGACGCCCGGGTTCCATGAAAAGTTCCTGCCCGGCAAAAAGGTCCTGATCGGGTGCCCGAAACTGGACGACGCCACGCAGTACCTGGCCAAGTTCACCGAGATTTTCGCGACCAATTCGATCAGAAAGGTGACCTGTCTCCGGATGGAAGTGCCCTGCTGCGGCGGCATGACGGCAGTCCTGAAAGAGGCGATCAAGCGTTCCGGGCGAACAATCCCCATGACGGAAATCATAGTGGGAGTGAAGGGCGACGTGCTGTCGGAAAAGAATCTTGTGGATTAGAAAAATTAAAGAAGTTGAGCAAGGAGGGACACCCGGACGTCTCAGGCCTGCAAGCAGGTCAGAGACGCCCGGGCGTCAGGGGGGGTTATGATCGCCAGAAGGTTGCTTCTGACGTTATCATCATTGGTACGGGACGATTTTCATGTATCGACGCTCTTTCACTTCGAGCCTCTGATCATCCGTGTCGCAGTCCGGACTGAAGACCGCCGGGCTGACTTTTCATTTCAACGTTAAAAAAATCTTCAGAACCGCCGCCCTCACCGAAGGAAGCGAATATTTTTTCCCGTCTCTCATCCGCAAGTTTAGCCAAAGCAAAGCAGGACATCAAGGCTATAGTGAAAACACCGCCGGCTATAAATATCAATGCACCCATGATCAAACTCATCACTACCCTCCTGCTGTATTTGCGGATTGTTTGTGAATCTGTTATTTAATAAGCAAAAACGCTGCCAACATGTATTTGCCTTATTGTTCAATAAGTTGCCTATCTGCGCATGCCCGAAACTGTCGAAATATGAACGCCCTTCATATGCGTATGTAAAATTATTGACTACAACCTGTTGAAATATAAAGTAACTGTTTGTGTTGTAATTCGGACAGAGACAAAAATATGTCGTCGCTTGAAGGATTGCGTAAGCAGTGCCGGATACGTGTGTGATTGGAACGATCAGAAGTTTTCGATGACTGCCGCGGCGAAGAGCGGGAACATGATTTCGTGATGGCCGGTGATCGCAAAGCCCTTGCCGCCGCCCTGGGTGGGCCGGCGCACGACATTGGCGTTGGGCCGGTAATGCTGAACAAAGTCCATGTTCACGGTGGTGAAATGCCGGAGCGGCTGGCCGAGGTTCCGAACGAGGGTCACTGCCTTGAGGAATATCTCGGGCAGGAGCACCGCGGAGCCGAGGTTGATGTATACGCCGCCTTCGAGCTCCGACACGAGCGAGCAGAAAGTGAGAAAATCGCGATGCGCCGCCTCTCCCGTCGCCCTGCCGTCGAAGGAGGGATGCATGTGGATGATGTCGGTGCCGATGGCGACATGGACCGTCACAGGCATGCCCAGGCGCAGGCCGGCGGCAAGAAGACTCTTGCTCTTGTACGGGAAGTCACCCGCGTGGATCATCCTTCCTACAGCAGCGCCGATTCCTTCGTCCTTGCCCGCGGAACCAATCGCCTGGTTCAGCATGCTGCCGGTCTCCTCGGCCATGCCGAAGGCGCCGGAAAGGATCTCCTTGTCCACGTCCTCGGAGGTCTGGCCGATGAAGGCGAGCTCAAAGTCGTGGATGATCCCCGCGCCGTTGAGCGCCAGGCTCGTGATAATGCCGCGCTCCATAAGGTCGATGATCACGGGGTTCAGGCCGACCTTGATGGAGTGGGCGCCCATGCCGAGCATGACCGGGCGCTTGTCCTTGCGCGCCTGGACCACGGCGGCCACCACGTCCTTGAGGTGCTTCGCCGCGAGAATGTCTGGCAGGGAGGAAAAGAAGTCCTGAAAGCTCCCGCCCCAGGCATGGGGCTTCGCAAAGTCATTGATCCTGACCTTGCTTTCGCGGCCTTTGAGCGAGTAGGATTTTATTTTGGAGGTGTCGATTTTTTTCATCGGTTCCGCGTGCCGCCGAAAAGCTCTTCATCGACCATCTGGCAGAGGGTATGGCCGAGGGTGATGTGGGTTTCCTGGATCCGCGGCGTCGACTTCGTCGGCACAATGAAGGCATAGTCGGCAAGGCCCGCCATTTTGCCGCCCGTGCCGCCGGTGAGGATCACGGTCTTCATGCCGTTCTTTTTCGCCGTCTCTATTGCCTTGAGCACATTCGGCGAATTGCCGCTCGTGCTGATGCCGATCACGATGTCGCCTTCATGGCCGAGGGCGGTGAGTTGCTTGGAATAGACCTGGGAAAAGTCGTAGTCGTTGCTGATGCAGGTGAGCAGCGCCGCATCGGAGTTCAACGCGATGGCGGGCAGCGGAGGACGCTCGATAAGGAACCGGTTCATGAACTCGGCGGCGATATGCGAAGCGTCCGTTGCGCTGCCGCCGTTGCCGAAAAGGATGACTTTTCTGCCTTCGCGGAACGCCTGGGCGATGACCTGGACCACTTCGATGATCTTATCGGCGTTTTCCCGTGCGAATTTGACCTTGACCTGCGCGCTGTCCTCAAAGGCCTTTATTATGGCGTCTTTCATACATGCTCCTGAAGCGGGAACTGATAATCAGGCGTTTATTATATGGCAAGGCGAAGAAATGTCAAGACGAAAAGGTCCGCGCAGAGGCGGCCGTCGCCGGGTCAGACGTATAAATAATCAGCGAGCCGTCCGAACTCCTCGACGGTCAAAGTCTCTGCCCTGCGTCCGAGGTCGATGCCGGTCCGGGCAGCGACCAGTTCCATTTTTTCCCGGGGAACGTCAAGCTGTTTGAGGGAGTTTCTGAGGGTCTTTCTGCGCTGGGAAAAAGCCGCCTTGACCACGCACATCAAGTACTGTTCATCTTTTACCAATACGGCAGGACGATCGCGCATCAGGAGGGTGACGATTGCGGAGTCTACCTTGGGTTGCGGCGTAAACGCGCCCACCGGGACGGTGAATTCGATGCGCGGCTTTGCGTAAAACTGCACGAGCACTGAAAGGTATCCGTATTCCTTGCCGCCCGGTGGGGCGGCGATGCGTTCCGCGACTTCCTTCTGGAGCATGAGGGTGAGGCTGACAAACTTGTTCCGACGCGCGATGAGCCTTTGAATGATGGGCGTGGAAATATAGTATGGGAGATTGGCCACGACTTTCCACGCGCCTACAAGCGACTCGTAGGGATATTCGAGCGCGTCCGCCTGCACGATCTCAACCGTTGTGCTCCCGCCGAACTCTTTACGCAGAAGAGGGATCAACCTCTCATCAAGCTCAAGCGCGATTAATTTCCCGGCACGCTCCGCCAGCACGCAGGTGAGATGGCCGAGCCCCGGCCCGATCTCGAGGACCTGGTCGGAGGGGCCGACCTCCGCCGCGTCAGCGATCTTGTTGAGATAGTGCGGGTCCTTGAGAAAATTCTGGCCCAGTGACTTTTTTGCGCGGATATAATTCATGGATTTAACAATCCTACGATGGGGGTAGGGTTACTGATGGTACACCTACGACGATGCAGCCGCGACCAACTGACGAAGCTAAGAAATCCGAGTTGAAGTACGCACAATGTTCGGGGTTGTGTGCTGCATATTCGTCAAGCCCTGCAGATTTCACCCGTGAGTGAACGTTTGAACTGTTTCTCGGCCGTTGCGAGTTTGAAGAGGGAGTTGGCGGCTTCAACGACCTTTTCCGATCCGCCCGACTGGAAATATATCTCACCGCATTTTGAACAAACCAGCGCAGCGATGCCGGATAATTTGACCGTGATCCCCCCTCGCTCGAACGCCTGGGATACATATTTTTTCTTCAGATTCCCCCCGCACTCTGAGCACGGCTCCTTTAAAACATCCGCTTTCTTCATTACTTTAATC
>JAXIPA010000006.1:0-3853 GCA_045403145.1 Nitrospirota bacterium
GCGATGCTTCGGCCGGACGAGGAGGGCGATGTGGTGTTCTCCACGAGTCTGCGGTCGCCCGTCCCGTCGCTGTTCATGACGTAGATCGCCGGCACCTCGTCGGCATTTTCGACGGCATAGGCGAGAAGCTTCCCGTCGGGCGAAAAGGCCGGAAAGCCGTTCTGATAGCCGCGCTTCGTGAGGGCCATCGACGTGGTCAGCCCCTTTGCCGTCAGTTCGTCGCGCATGCGCGCATAACGGGTCCTGAGCGATTCCCGCCACTCGCTCCACAGGCGGCCGTAATCCTGCTTCAGCACGCCTTCTCCGGTGGAATCAACGAGGAACGGGAAGCCGCGCCCGCTGTAGGCAATGGATATGTCGGCGAGCTTTTCCCGGCCGTACTTTTCGGCGATGAAGCGGGTGAACGCCCCGCCGAAAAGATAGGGCACCTGTCCCGCGGGCCAGACGTCCGGGAACACCGTTGCCTGCGAGAGATCCGGAAAGCGGTCCTCGAGCACGGCAGTGCGGATGACCATCTCGGCCCCGGGAGACCGGTTTCGTCCGCCGGAGGTATGCTCCGTCTCCTCGTACACCGCGAGGCCTTCGATCATCCAGACCGGCTCCAGAGAATTCGGGAAGTACATGCGCCCGAAGAGCGTCCGCAGCACCCCGCCGAGCCCGCCGTACACCATGTCCATATGCAGGACGTGGACGTACTCGTGGGTGACGAGCGTCCGCAGCCATTCATCGTAGGCCGTGGAGCCGAAGCCGGGCTCTCCCAGCGGCGGCGTGAGGTACAGTATGATGTGGTTGAAGGGAAAGGGGTTGGTCAGTCCGTTCGAGGCGTCCTGGGCATCCACGAGGACGACGTGCGTCCTTTCCTTCGGCTCCCACAGGATGCGCGGGACAAGCCGCGCGTGCACGTCCTCGGCGAGCACCGCCGTCCGCTTCGCGAGCTCTTCCTCTCCCTGATGAAAATGGACGTAAAAGTGCGGCGTCTCGAGCGTGGTCCAGGTGAAGGCCGGGTCGAACTTGGCAGAGGCGAGGGAGGCGTGGCACAGAAGCAGGGAGCAGAAGAGCAGGAATCTTTTCACAGCAGCCTCCGGGCCGGGATTTGACGGGCTATAGAATCAAATCATATCAGACGGGGGAGTGAAGTCAAGGCAATAGTGCTGGAGGGACTTTCGGAAAAATGCCGGTTGCCGCAGGGACACAGAGTTTGCGGCGGATAGCTCATAAGCCATGACAACTCCGCCGAGGCGGGGCTGTGAGTTGTCAACTCCGAGTTTGTTCTTCTACTTCCGGTAATGCAGCTCGCACCGAAGCGGCAGCCCTGCGGCGAGTTCACGCGCCGCTTCCTCGATGGCTTTATGTTCCTTCGGGGTATGGGTGACGCCGCGAAGAACAAGCTCCTTCCCATCGTACACCACGTCGAGGACTGGAATAAAAAAGCGCGGGTTCACGGCGATGCCGGCTTTGATCTTTGTGGCGGCAGCCATCATCCGAAGCGTGGTGAGAGCAGTTTCAGTCGAGAGCCGCTCCCGCTCCGTCAGGGCGTCTTTCACGACCGCGACGACATCATCCACGGACTGGCCGGTCACGTTGAAGACCCGGTCGTACTCAGCCGGATCGTCCCATCGTTTTCCGTACACCGTCTGCAGAAAACAGGCGCGCTCGATGTCCGTTTTTTCGCAGAGCCATTGCGCCATGCCGCGGTCCACGCTTTCCCGGCTCATGATCCGGTCTATCCGGGCTTCGAGCGGAGCGGTCACCCGGATCCGGAAGGCATGGGGCACGCCTTTGAGCACGAAGTTGCCGCCCCGGCCTATGACGACCACGCCGCCCTGCTGCGCATGCTCGAGGACATGCCACTGCACAAGGGCGGTAAATCCGCGGTACGACCAGTCGTATTTCTCCCAGACCGTGGGGCAATGCTCGTCAAGGTCCTTTGCCCACTGTCCCCACTTCGCCCCGTCCTTCCGGATGTCCGCGAGAATGGTGTCCCGGTCCACATACGTGTAGCCCATGTCGCGCGCCACTGCCTGTCCGATCTCCTGACCCCCGCTTCCGAACTCCCGCGAGATGGTCAGAATGGCCCGAGGCCGCGCAGACGCCACGCCTTCCGTAACAGCGCTCACGATCGCCTCCTTCTCCTCTTCCTTCCGCACCGTCCATCGCATCCAGAGCTTGCCCACGATGATGACGCCCGCGGCGAACAGCGCTTCAATCGCATAGACCGCCCACTTGGACGGGTGGAGGATGCCGGTGGTAAAGGGATCGGTCATGATCATCTCGCCGCCCACCTTGCCGAGAATGGCGGCGCCGATGTAGATGATGACGGGATACTTGTCCATGAGCGTGGACAAGAGGTTGCTCGTCAATACAATGAACGGGATGGAAAGTCCCAGCCCGAAAAGCAGCAAAAACATGTTCCCGTGGGATGCTCCGCCCACGGCGAGCATGTTGTCAAGGGACATGGTGATGTCGGCGATCACGATTATCTTGATCGCCTGCCAGAGCGTAGTCGCTTCCCGGCCGTGGTCGTCCTCGGGCGCGCCTTCCATGAAGAGCTTCACCGCGATCCAGAGTATCAGGATGCCGCCCACGAGCTTGACGTAGCTGACGGTGAGCAGCTGGGCCACGAAGAACGTCAGAACGACGCGCAGAAGGACAGCCGCGCCTGCGCCGAAGATGATGCCCTTTTTGCGCTGCTCATGGGGCAGGGACCGGACCGCCATGGCGATGACCACGGCGTTGTCGCCGGCCAGGATGAGATCGATGATGACGATGCTGAAGAGCGCGGAAAGAAAAGCCAGGTCGAAGCTGATGTGACCGAAAACGCCTAAATCCAACATGCAGTTCCTCGGATAATGAATTTTGCCACAGAGAACGGCGGATTAAAGTATGAACCCAATCGAAAGAAGAAACCGCGGGGGCCGATGACCCCCGCGGCGACCCTGTAACCTGGAATTATTTTCCTTCCGCGGTCGGATACCCTTTCTTGATCCAGTCAGGTATGCCTTCCCTGTACCAGAACAGGTTCTTGTAGCCTGCATCCTGCAGAAGAACGATTGCGCCGGAAGACCTCCAGCATTTTACCCCGTTTCAGTAGAATGCAATGGTGTCGGTCTTCTTCAAACCGACCGCTTCGGCGGCCTTCAGGCCTTTCTCCAAAAGATCGTCGGGGGAGAGCCGCTTTGCTCCGGCTATGCGCTCCTTCTCGAAATCGGCGGGAACGCGGTTGTCGAGAAGCACGAAGGCCTTTTTCTGGTCGATCCAGGACTTCAGTTCGTCGGCCGTGATCTTCTTCACACCGGCAAAGGTTTCGGGAATGTCCTTCTTGTCACGGCTCAATAACTTCAGTTCCTCGATCTGCTTCAGCGCCCCTTCAGAGAAGTCGCCTGCATACACCAGCGAGCCGGCGACTGCAAGAATAACAACGAGGGCTGCGATGAGAGATTTTTTCATGGTTATCACCTCCCTTCCTCTCGAAAGTCACTCGGAATTCGCCACCACGGTGAAATGAAAACAGCCATTCTCCTGATTACTTGATGTCCGGCACGGCGAACAGAATGCCGCCAAAGAGAAGGTAGGCCAGGATCAGGGTCCAGACCACGTTGAAAGCCTGTGCCACGATGAACGCCGCAGCCGGACGGCCGCCTTCCATCTTCACGATGTCCGTAAACCTCGTCTCCAGGCCGATCGACACGAAGGCAAGAGCAAACCACCAGGTCCGGAACTCTCCGAGCACACTCTTGGTAGCGCTCACCGTGTCGATGTGGAGAACGAAGGAAAAGAACGCCGATGCAACGATGAACCCGAGCACGAACTTGGGAAAGCGGTCCCAGATTATACGGGCGGTCGGTTTCTCGCC
>JAXIPA010000159.1:0-2223 GCA_045403145.1 Nitrospirota bacterium
GATCGAAGACAGGATTCCCGAGGCCACGCGCGCGTCGCTCCGCGAAAAAGGACATCACGTGCAGGTCGCGGAGGGCTGGAGCAACGGGCGTTTGCTGGCAATCCGGTTCGACGCCAAAAGCGGGGTGATGTCCGGAGCCGCGACTGCGAGGATGGAAACAGGATACGCGATGGGATGGTGAAACGTGAGCCTTCTGATGTTTTTTTCGCTCTTGTCTGCGCTCCGGAAACTGCGCAGGCAGGACCGATGGACACGGCAACAGATCCAGGCGCACCAGATGGAGGCGCTCCGGAGCCTGCGCGAGTACGCGTATGCGCACTCTCCTTTTTACCAGCGGTTCCATCAAGGCCTCGAAGGCCGCCCTCTGCACGAGCTGCCGGTTTTGACGAAAGCGATGATGATGGAGAACTTCGACAACCTGGTGACCGACCGGGCCATTCATCTCGCTGAGGTCGAGCGGCATCTGGAGATCCTTCGCGGGGACGAGCGGTTTCTCGGCCGGTACTGGGTCAACGCCACGAGCGGCAGCACCGGCCGCCGCGGCCTGTTTCTTTTCAATCGTCTCGAATGGATCACCGTGCTCGCGTCGTTCCTCCGCTCCTACGAATGGCTGGAAGGCCCATCGAGCCTGCCCCCCCGCATAAAGGTGGCCAGCATTGTTTCACCGACCCCGTGGCACATGTCCCGGCGCGGCGGCGCCACGCTTGAGGCCCGATGGCTGCGCACGCTGCGCCTCTATGCAAACGACCCTGTCGAGACGATGGTCCGGAAGCTCAATTCCCTGCAGCCGCAGATTCTCGGGGCTTATCCTTCCGTCGCGCGCGCCCTGGCAAACGAACAATTCGCGGGCCGCCTCCGCATTTTCCCTCAATATGTTTTTACCGGCGCCGAGGTGCTGACAAACGAGACACGCCGCCGCATTGAAGAGGCCTGGGGCAAAGGGAGGCTCTTCGACATCTATGGTGCCACCGAGAGCGGGACGCTTGCCGCGGAGTGCGACCATCACAAAGGGCTGCACCTGTTCGAAGACCTGGTCATCTGCGAGGTCGTGGACCAGGACAACCGGCCCGTGCCTGCCGGAATGTACGGAGACAAGCTGCTCATCACCGTGCTCTTTGGCCGCACGCAGCCCCTGATCCGCTATGAGCTGAGCGACAACGTGCGTTTGGCGGGAAGAGAGTGCCCCTGCGGCCGGCCCTTCGCCCTGATCACCGATGTACAGGGCAGGATGGAAGACATCCTGCATTTTCCCGGAGCAGCCGGCGGCGATGTCGCGGTAGATCCGGTTGTCTTCGATCAGGTCATGGACAGGTTGCCGTCAGGCGAGTGGCAGGTGGTGCAGGAGGCGGATGGATTGAACATCCTGCTCGCCGGCGCGCCCGAGGATTTTTCGGACGAGCGGCTCGCTGACGAGCTGCGACGCGCCCTGGCAGACGCGGGTGTATTCGTTCCGACCATCAGCATAAAGCACGTGACGGCCATTCCCCGGAGCGTCACGGGCAAAGCGCCTCTCATCAAATCGAACCTGCCTCGTGCATAACCTTGTATGGTCTTGAAGTCTCAATCAGTGTTCATCCGTGGCGAAAAAGTCCCTGTCGCCTCTTTCCGCCTTTTATTCCAACACCGCGATGCCGTTGATCTCGACCATCTGCCTGGGATGAAAGAGCGCCTTGACCTCCACCCAGGTGCTGGTCGGCGTATGCTCCCCGAAGACACTGCGGAAGAGGTCGGCAAGTTTCGTGAGCTCTGTGATGTTCGTAGTGTAGACCGTCACCGCAACGAGGTTCCTGAAGGTCGCATCTTCCGCTGCCAGACAGCGCTTCATGATCTCCAGAACGAACGCCACCTGGGCGCGAAGGTCGCCAGGGCCCACGACCTCGAGGTCCTTGAGGCCGCCCCGGAGCGGCGCGATGCCCGAGAAATAGAGGGTGTTGCCTGCCCTGATCGTCTGGGTAAAGGCATTGGTCTTGAACAAATCGTCGGAAAAATAACCGACAGTAGGATTGCTTCGCGTAATCATGGTGTCCTCCTCGGCTCGCGGGATATTAACAGTATATCACCGCTTTCGCGTCAACCATCTCCATCAGACCTTGGTATGATTGAGGACAGGAGGCGGGAGATGCCGCACGCCTTATTGCGATGACCGATTGGCAGGTGTTATAATTTTAGAGGAGAGAGCTTGCCGCATTACTGTTACGCTTCAGCATGCGGCGGAGGAAGAAG
>JAXIPA010000065.1:0-6042 GCA_045403145.1 Nitrospirota bacterium
AGCCCCTTGAAAGAGGGGCTTTTTAATTGCCTATAGCGATACGTCCTCGAAGCCGTCTTCCTTGAAAACCTTTGGTCATCAGCTGCTCACTCGCGCCCGCAGGTGGAACAGGCGACCTTTCTTTTCAGGGCCATTTTTTCGTTGAACCTGGCGGCATTGACTATGAATCGTTCGTGCGTTCCGTCTGAAATTTTATCCACGCCATCGTGGCCGGCAAGGGAAAAGGCCAGCTTTTTCCCCTCAACCTTCTCCAGGGTCACCTTGACGGTGACGGTGAGTCCCGGCGGGGTCGCCGCGAGATGGCTCAGCCTCACATCGGTCCCGACCGTCTGCTCATCGGGCCAGTCCAGATGGGGATTGATGGCTTTGATGCACGCCCATTCAAAAAGCCCTACCATGAAGCCCGTTGCCAGCACTTTGGGCATCAACTGAAACTCCGGCGCTTCCGGATACAGAAATGGGACGGTTTTGTTCTCCGGTACGGTGTATTTGAACGTATAGGTAAGCCCCGGCTGCAAGGAATTTTTCATTGCGGTCCTCCATTTCGCTGTAAACCCGACATGCCTGCGTGAATCTTTGAACCGCAGAATCTATGATGCTAAACCACGGCAGTTGGACGCAGATGAACGCTGATTTCGCAGATAAACCCATCCAGAGTTTGTATTTAAATGTCCTTTTTCGTCATGCCGGACTTGAGGAGCCTGCCCCGGCAATTTGTAAGCCGGGGGCATCCAGTGGTTTCTGAAAAGACTGGATTCCTGTCTTCGCAGAACGACGATCTTAAGTGAAACGGCAATAAAAAAACAGACTCTACTTAACGATTTAAGTTTTAATCAGCGTTAATCCGATTTTATCTGCGTCCAAATGCTTTTTTAGGATGATTCTGATTAAATCGGATTATGTAAGAGCATGAGCTGTGTCAAAGTAAAGACCGGCGTAATCACTAAAGACGAAAGACATACGTATATTATAGCTTTTTTCGACTGGCGGGTGACTTTCCAGGAGCGCTATCTGTCCCACGGCGGAAGCCGGCGTGCCATGAATACCTGATTAAACGATTGTGCGATGCACACAGTTCTGTTATATTTGGTTCATTCGTGACGAAGATGCTGGTGCGAACGTAGCGGAATCGCTTAATGCAAAAGAGAAGGACCTGATCCTGATGGGTTCAAAAATCAAGGGGGTGTCGAATGGCAGATAAAACAACAACGAGTTCCTGTCCGGAATGCGGCGGTAAAGGCTCCATAACGTGTCCAGTCTGCAAGGGGCAGGGAAGACAATCCAGTACGAAAGCCGCTCAACGTCCCTGTCCGAATTGTCACGGTAAGGGGAAAAGCGCCTGTCCTCAGTGCCGGGGCGCAAAAAAAGCAACCGAGGAAAAATAAAAATCACGCGGCAGTGCATGCCTGCGCTCTTTACCCGGGGCACTTTGAGGTTCCGGAGATTTCATGAAATCTGTTGTGCAGAGAGAAGTGATCGGGCAGAAGATCTTGCCGGACGGCGACTTGGCGGCACTTTATGGTGTGATGATCAAAAAGACTGAGCGAAAGGCCCTCTGGTTTACACGGATAAATCAGAGACACGTCTATTCATTGGTCGAGGCCATCAGCCGTTCCCTGTCCTTGAACAGCATTTCGCATTTATTCGCATAGAGCTTCATCACGACGCCTTTACCGAACGTTTGGTGATTGACAATGTCGCCTATGCGGTATTTCGAAGCCATGCTGTAATCGCGCTCTTTGCCTTTTGCCTCTGCAAGGCCGGCCGCCCAGACGATCTCCGCTGTCGCTTCTTCTCCCACGCCCTTTTTCGCTCCCGGTTTCCGGACTTTTTGAGCATCAAGGGGGCTCTTGAATTTGTGCAAACTGCCGCAGGTTTTACATCTCACCTTCGAGATCGCCTCTCCATCCATTGTCATGATGGTATGATCGAGGTTCAGTTTGCACTTTCCGCAATAGGAATCAATGTTTTGACCTGCCGAATTCTTTACCAGCATAATGCCTCCTCATAGTATCAGTATCCTTTGTGACGGATATTTGTCCTGTGGATTTCCGCTCGAAGAGAGGGGTGAATCCGGAGTCTGCCTGAATCTGCGCTTTTCCAAGGCTGAATAATACTACACCGTATCGGATCGAATAGCTTTAACTCTTTTGAAATATTACAAGGCAGGCGATAGAAACCTGTCTCAGTTCTCCTGGCTTCGCGTCCACTCCACAGAGAATATCCCGGCGCAGTGACATTCCGGTTTGACTTTATCCTTATTCCTTGTTAATCTGTCCCTCCACAATCAGCGTTCCCCAGGAACAGAAAGAGGTTTTCGCATGGATCAAGCCCGCATCGTATTTACCCGGTTCACCGGAGACGGCAAGGAGATGTTCAACGACATCTATGCCATCGACCCGGACGGAAAGAATGAGACCCGGCTCACGATGAACCCCGGGGCTAAAGGGGAATACACTGACAACGCAGCGCCCCGGTATAACAGGGACAGGACCATGATCGCCTTCGTGAGCACGAAAAACAACGTCAGGAAGTTGTACAATATATTCTTTATGGATCTTGCAACCCGGAAAACAGCCCAGATCACGACCGGAGATCTCAACATCAGCAGCGTTGACTGGTCAGCCGATGACAGCCGGCTTGTGTTTTCCGGGGTTGACGAAAAGGGGCTGCAGCAGGTGCATGTCGTCAATATGGACGGGACGGGATTCACAAAACTTACCGAGGGTCCTTCGGAGCACACGAACCCCATGTGGTCGCCCCGCGGCGATCTGATCGCGTTCGTCGAGTTCCTGCCCGGCACCGAGTCTTCCCATATCCGGGTCATGGACCCCACAGGCGGGAATCAGAGGAAGCTCTCGACAGACGACGCGCTGCATGCGAACCCTGCATGGTCGCCGGACGGGTCGTGGCTCGTTTATTGCTGCGATCCGGGTACGCCCCATCTCCGCAAACTCAATGTCGATACCGGGGAGATCGTTCTGTTCGAGCCTCCCGCGCGGGGAGCTGATTCGTCTCCTGTCTGGTCGGGAAGGGAGATCGTCTTTTCCAGCAGCTGCGACTGGGAGGAGGCTGAATCGCTCGCTAATCTCTACAGGATGTCCGAAACAGGGGAGAATATACAGCGGTTGACAACGACGCAGGCCTTTGAATACTGCGGGGACTGGTAGGAAGTGAGAGTTTGAAGCAGAAAAGCGCCAGGTGCGGAATGACGGAAAAGAATGTAATGCTGGAAAAATGCGGGAATTAAAATTCAAGGCCCTTTTTTGGGGAGTTCTTGTTGATACGATCGGCACGCTGGTCATTGCAACCATATTAATCCTTGCGATGGCGGCATCCGGGCTTCCGGGGGATGAAATTACCGCTCGAATGCACGGCTTCAGCGGAATTCTCCTGATGCTGATTTTCGGCCTGGGTTTTACGCTCGCCGGCGGTTATGTCGCCGGACGTACAGCGGGGCAGTCTGAGATCCTGCATGGAGCGATCGTTGCGGGGACAGGTATGGTTCTGGGTCTTTTTTTTCGGGAAACCGGCCTGCCTCTCTGGTATGAAATTATCAGTTTTGCTGCGATGGTCCCGGCCGGCATGGCGGGCGGCTATATTGCAAGAGAAGGCAACGCTAAAAGGGACTTGCCGGGAAAACAGGAGACACCGTAACACCGCTCGGGCTTATTCAGGTTCAGCTTGTCAAAGCGCCCAGGACATCAAAGGCGCGATTAGTATTGGTCTCTACGAGGTTAAAACGGAGCGGTGATATATTAGGAAGGCGGCGTAAACGTGGTATCATATCAGCAGGCGCAGCCCGCGCGGTCGCCGGGAAGGGGATCTCCATGAGCATATCTGTTCGCATCTTCTCCGACTACATCTGACCGTTCTGCTACATCGGCAAGGGACTTGTCGAAAGGCTCCGGCAGGAGTTCGAACTCCAGGTGGAATGGCTCGGCATCGAGATCCATCCCGACACGCCCCCGGAGGGCATGCCGATCGAGCGGATGTTCCGGCCCGAAGACACCAAACGCATGATGCAGAACCTGCGCTCCATGGGCGCTCCCTTCGGGATCATCTTCTCCGATATCACCAGGATTTCCAACTCCCGCCTGGCGCTTCAGGCGGCCGAGTTCAGCCGCAACCAGGGCAGGTTCGACGAATTCCACGACGCGGTGCTGCAGGCATACTTTGCGGCAGGCCTGGACATCGGCGATTTCTCTGTGATCGCGCAGCTGGGCAGGGACGTTGGTCTCGATATCCCGGCGCTGGAGAAGGCGCTGGAAGAAGGGACGTACCTGCCGAGGCTGAAACAGATGCAGGAAGAGGCGGCACATGCCGGCGTGACCGGCGTGCCGACCTTTCTGCTGGGAGCACGGAGGACCATCGTAGGCGCTCAGCCCATCGAGGTGTTCCGGAATACTCTCCGCTCGCTGGAAGCATCTTAGGCCCGGATCTCTTAAACGTCTCATTGAATCTAACAGGCTGCTGAAAAACATTTTGCGCAGGCTAAAGCCTGCGGCTACCAGATTCTAATATTTTGATTTGGTTCAAGGTAGCCGCACCCTTTAGGGTGCGTTGTTCATGGAATCGGTACTTTTTCAATCCCGCG
This sequence comes from Nitrospirota bacterium, assembly GCA_045403145.1. Classification (GTDB taxonomy): domain Bacteria; phylum Nitrospirota; class UBA9217; order UBA9217; family UBA9217; genus JAJYKN01. The sequence goes on from JAXIPA010000065.1 coordinate 4,598, forward strand.
ACTTGGAATCCCCCGGCTCCCGCCGGGGGAAGAAAGCGGCAACGCGCGCCTGGCACTTGCGCAAGCGCATTCGCGTAGGCGCGGTTAAGTCGCGGGAGGTCGCGTTAATCGAGGGAGCCTCCGGCTCCTGCCGGAGGGGCTCCACCAGTCTGCGAAGACTTGAAAGCAGAGCTGGAGTATTTCCGGGAGAATGAAGCGACTATGAGCATGTTTAAAAAAGTAAATATCGCTTTACTCTGGGAAACGCTGAATCACAAAAAGCGATTTGCCGTTCTGATAATTTTTATTTATATTATCTCCCTGCCGATAATCTCCGCCATTACCTATTACATCCTCAAACAAAATGCGATCAACAACGCCTACGAAACCGCCAATCTGTATCTAAAATCTTATGAAGCGGCAAGACAGTATGTTGCCGAGGAATTGCGGCCCGTCCTGCGGAGGGAACTGCCCGGCAGATTTCTGGTTCAGGGGATGTCGAGGTCTTATGTCGCCGGAAGCATTTCACGCGGGACACTGAGGGAACTCCCCGGTTATGGCTTTAAAAACGCCTCTTTGAATCCGAGAAATCCGATGAATAGAGCCGACGAGCTTGAAACGCGGATTATCAATGAATTCGGGAACAAAAGGGATGTCATGGAATGGAAAGGGCTGATTGAAGAACAGGGCGTGCATTATTATGTTCTTGCCCATGCCGGCTCGCCCATTGAGGAGAATTGTCTTTCCTGCCATGGAGACCCGAAAGCAGCGCCGAGAGAAATGGTAGAGCAATACGGGCCAATCGCGGGCTTTCATATGAAGGTCGGAGAGAGGGTGGATGCCCTCATGGCGTATATTCCCGTGCATTTCGCCCTTGAAAATGCCAGGAGGACGGTTGCCGTCTTTATCGGGATTTATACGGTTTTTTTCGGCATAATATTTTACCTCATCAATAAGAGGTTCGAGTGGTTCTATGAGAAGATTGAAGCCGATAAAAATACCATTGAGAGCATCGACAGGGAGGTCATGAACCTGAATCATGAGATTGAAAACATCGTCGCTGAACGCACCATGGGGATGTTCGGACTGAAGGTGGCCGACCGCATACGGAACCCGGTAACGGTTATCGGAGGGCTGTGCCGCCAGCTCTCAAGAAAAGAAATCGAGGGGATGCCCAGGGACAAACTCCAGGCGATTATGAGCGAATGCGCGAAGATGGAAACTGTCGTCGCTGATTTTGACGAGCTCGTAAAGAGCAAGAGGTTTCTGTTCAAGCGCGAAGACCTGAATGAAATCACCTCCACGACCCTGAGGCTCATGGAGCGCAAGATAAAAGAAGCCGGCCTGAGGCTTGTAGTGAAGCTGCACGACAAGCAGCTCCTGTTCAATGCAAACAGACAGCTTATGAAGGTATGCATACAGCATATCATCAGTAATGCTGTGGATGCGTCGGCACCCGGCTGCGA
>JAXIPA010000148.1:0-10098 GCA_045403145.1 Nitrospirota bacterium
GTTCGTTTAACCTGAATATATGCCGAATTGAACCAGCTTTCTTTTACTTACTCCGCTTTCATTTCAAGAGCTGCATTTCTCTGCGACCTCTGCGATCTCTGCGGTAAAATATCTTTCGTTTTTTTCATAGAACTTTTGACACTATCATCAAGGAACAATGGTTCGCGCGCAGGGTGCAGTGACATGGTCATCATTGGCGGGGGATGAGGAACCGTTGCCTTTGAAGATATTACAGATTATGGGAAATTGCAAGGAGAAGATGAGCAAATCGTGAATTGCAGATTGTGGAAATGGCGCGAGGATAAATCGACCGGAGGCATGCGGAGGTATACTATAAACAAAGGCTGAACTTAGCGAGTGCGACTTATGAATGACGTGCAGCAGCATCGGATGCTGAGGAGCTAAAGTTGATGAAAGGAGACACTACGATGGACGAAAAGCTTGGTATTTTTTTACTCCTGATGGCAGTTGTGAGTGCGCCCTTGTCAGGAGTTGCTTTTGGAGCTGATACGGCCGTTATCCCGCCGGGCGAGGCAGGGGCAAAGGCGGCGCTGGAGAAATCCCCGCGCCATCACGAGTGGATCGATATCGCCGTTCCCGGCAAGGATGGGAAGGTGTCGGCCTTCATTGCCTATCCAGAACGCAAGGACAAGGCGCCTGTGGTGGTCATCATCCACGAGATCTACGGCCTTACCGACTGGATCCGCGGCGTTGCCGACCGGCTGGCCGGTGATGGGTTCATCGCCGTCGCACCGGACCTGCTTTCGGGAAGGGGTCCCGGCGGGGGCGGTACGGACAAGTTCGCAAGCAGGGACGACGTTGTCAAGGCCGTGCGCGACCTGTCTCCAGTTGAGGTGGCGACCATGCTTAGCGCCGTGGCACGATACGGCAAGGGCCTTCCTGCCGCGAAGAGTAAATTCGCCACAATAGGCTTCTGCTGGGGCGGAGCGCAGAGTTTTCTTTACGCAACAGTACAACCTGACCTGAATGCAGCCGTGGTGTATTACGGCACGTCCCCCGAGGTTGATGCCCTGAAGGCAATCAAGGCGCCTGTGCTCGGGCTCTACGGCGAGGACGATGCCCGGGTCAACACCACCGTGGGGCCCGCGGCAGAGAAGATGAAAGAACTCGGCAAAACGTTTATCACGAACACGTACAAAGGCGCGGGACACGGATTCCTCCGCGCCCAGGACGACCGAGGCGGGGCGAACCTTGATGCGTCCAAAAAGGCCTGGCCCGCTACCATTGAGCACTTGAAGAAGTATCTGGAATAGAGCGCAGACCGTTAGTGTTTTTTCATTTGTCCCGGCGCCGTCTGTTTCTTGATCTGCCCCGGGGGAACATGGTGCCTGACGACGCAGCCCGTAAGGACTGCGGTCAGGATGAGAAGAGCGACCACTGCAAAAAATCTTTTCACGTCAGAGTTCCTCCTTGACGGTGCACTCATAGAGCGGCCGTTCATGTTACTTCTTTGCGTCCCGCTCCATCTTCGCCTTCAGAGCATCTCCCAGCGAACCCATGGTCTGCGGCCCGGATGAGGCCTGCTGTTTATACTCCTTCAGCGTCGTCGCTTCCTCTTCCTCCGCGCGCCTGACTTCGGCCAGGGCGAGCGAAAGTTTCCTGCCTGCGGGGTCAACCGCCTCCACCTGCACCTCGACGGCCTGGCCTTCCTTGACAACCTCTCGCGGATGATTGATCCTTTTGCCGGCTCCCAGCTTCGATATGTGAATGAGGCCATCGATACCTTCCTTCAGCGTGACGAATGCGCCGAAGGGTGCGAGACGGGAAACCTTCCCGGTGTGAAAGGACCCAACGGGAAAGGCGTCCGCGGCCTGTTCCCAGGGATCGGGTATCGCGTCCTTCAGGCTGAAGGAGAACCGGTTCTGGTCCCAGTCGAGCCTCTTGATGATCACCTCGACGGTCTGGCCCACGGAGAGGATGTCGCTCACCTTCTCAGTCCTGCTCCAGGCGATCTCGGATATGGGGAGAAGACCATCGATGCCGCCGATATCCACAAAGGCGCCGAAATTCTGGAGAGAGGTGACAATGCCGTTCACCTTCATCCCTTCCTTCAGTGTCTCTCTCAGGGCTGCCACCTTGTCCTGCCGTTCCTTCTCCAGGATGGGCTTCCGGGACACGACGATATTCCGTCCGTTCTCAGCGAATTCGATGATCTTGAAGGAAAGGGACCGGCCGGCATATTCAGCCTGCGGTTCTCCCCTGCGTATGCCCATTTGGGAGAAGGGGCAGAAGGCCCGCACGCTGCCCGCGATCTTGATCTCGAAGCCGCCCTTCATCTCCTTCACCACCACGCCGTCCACGGGTATGCCGTTTCTCCAGGCGTCCTCGAGCTGGCTCTGCTTTCCGGGACCGGACCCGATCTTCGACGTGAAATGCATTTCGTTGTTTTCCGAGGACATGAAGTAGGCGCGGACCGTGTCTCCCTCCTTGACCGTGCACGTTCCGGCCTCGTCCATCATTTCTTTTTTGTCCAGGTAGCCCTCGCCCTTGCCGCCGAGATCGAGGAAAATCCATTCTTTCGAGATCTTCACGACCTGCGCTTCGACCATCTGGCCCGGCTCGAGCCGCCCCTGCTTTTTGAAGCTCTTCTCGAACATGTCCGCGAAGCTCTCTTCATTGTTTGCTGCGTCTGGCGCCTGATTGTTGGTATCCATAAAGTCCCTTTCCGTATATTCATTCTAAATCCGCAGATTTCGCAGATTTTTTAACTCTGAAATTCGTATAATCTCGAATACAATTCTTCTGTTTATACTGTGCTTTCGCCGCGCCGTCTCATCCTGCCCGCAGATGACGAAGATTCAGCACTTTTTTAATCTGTGTAATCTGCGCAATCTGCGGATAAAGGCTTCGCATCTTCATCTGTGTCTCGGCCTGCCTTCCGGCTTACGGCTCCTGGCTTCTGACTCCTGATCTATCGCCTTCCCCATCAGGTCGTATTCCACTGCGTCAGTGATCGTGACGTCCACGAACTCGCCGGGCTCCGCCTCGGTCTCGGAGAGATACACCATCCCGTCGATCTCAGGCGCCTGCGTCTGAAGCCTGCCGAAAAGCGTCATGTCCTCCATGCCGTCAACGAGCACGCGCCGGGTCGCGCCGACCAGGGCGCGATTCTTCCTGAGTGATATGTTCGACTGCGCCTTCATGATCCGCGCGTATCGTTCCATCGCGACCTCGTTCGGCACCGTGGATTCCAGATCGCAGGCCACGGTCCCTTCTTCCGGAGAATAGGTGAACACGCCCAAGTGCTCGAACTCCGCCTCTTTGACATAGGCGAGCAGCCGCTTGAACGCCGCGTCGGTCTCTCCGGGAAATCCCACGATGAGCGAGGTGCGAAGGGCTATTCCCGGGACGCGCTTTCGAAGCTGCTCGATGGTCCTGCGAATATCGTCCGACGTTCCGCGCCGGTTCATTGCCGCGAGCACCTTGTCGTCAAAGTGCTGGATCGGGATGTCGAGATACTTGCAGATTTTTTCTTCCTCTGCCATCACCGTCATCAGCTCTTTGCCGATTCTGCCGGGATAGGCGTACATGAGCCGCACCCATTCGATCCCGCGTACCCTGGCCAATTTTCTTAAAAGCGCGGGAAGATCGACGTTTTTATCGCGGTAGGCGGTAGAATCCTGCGCCAGGAGGATCAACTCCTTCGCGCCTTCGCCGGCAAGCCGGCGAGCTTCGTCGATGATGGACGCCGACGGCCTGCTTTTGAAATTTCCCCGGATGAGCGGGATGGCGCAGTAGGAGCAGCGGTTGCCGCAGCCTTCGGCGATCTTGAGGTAGCGGTAGTGCCGCGGCGTCGTGCTGAGCCGCGGCAAGCCGTAGACCATTGCGGGGGCCGATACTTCCAGAACCCGCTTTTTGCCTTTCATCGCCTCGTTGCAGATCTCACCGATCCGGCTGATCTCGGCTGTGCCGATGACCGCGTCCGCCTCGGGCAGCTCTTTTAACAGGTCCTCTTTATATCGCTGGGCGAGACAGCCGGCCACGATGACCTTTGCGCACCGGCCGTGCTGCTTCATCTTCGCGGCTTCGAGAATCGCCTCGATGGATTCCTCCTTGGCGGACTCGATGAACCCGCAGGTATTCACGACGATCACGTCCGCTTCATCCTGCGCCGGGGTTATCTCGAAGCCCGAACCGGCGAGCACGCCGAGCATCTGCTCGGCATCGACCTGGTTCTTGGGGCAGCCGAGGCTGATCATTCCTATCTTGTATGATTTCTTTGCCACAGGTTTCTATCGATAACGGGAGTACGGGGCGGCTTCAGTATACCACTAAGCGTGAGCTCCGGCAACAGCGTATCCGTCAGAACCCCCCGGACATGGCAAGGAAGCCCGCCATCTTTTCATTGGTCTCCCGCAGGCGCTTTGAAAGCGTCCTGGTGAACGTCCAGAGCAGCTTGTAGCCCAGTTCCCGGTCCATGATCAGGATCTTGTCCAGGTCCGTTTTGTCGATCGCGAGGACCTCGATGTCCGTGTTCGCGATGGCATGGGCTGAGCGGGGGAAATTGTCGATCAGGGCCATTTCGCCGAAATAATCGCCCGCCTTGAGCACCGCCAGTGCCTCTTCACCGATATTGGGGATGAACTTGCTGATTCGCACTTCGCCCTTGATGATCACATAGCACCGGTTGCCGGGGTCGCCTTCGAAGAACATGACGGTGTCCTTGGCATGGGTCTCGCTCCGGGCAATTTTCCGGATCTTCTCAAGCTCGTTCACCGAGAGATTTTCGAACAGGTTCACCTTCTTAAGAAATTCGATCATCCCGCCCCCAGAAACGACAAAGCTCAAATGACAAATCTCAAATAATGTCCAAGTTCCAAATTTGATGGTTTCGTAAAAAGTCGAAAATCGCCGAATAACCGTCATTCCGGCTTGTCCGAAATCGTATCTAATCAGCACGTTATATGGCAACATGATTCCCGACAAGCGGGAATGACGACTTTTTACGAGTTCGTCAACCTTAGAGTCACCCAAATCCCCCACGATCTCCTGGAACTGCCCTAATGCCGCACTCCGCATTCCCCATTCCGCATTTTATTTATCTTCCGGGCGATGATGCCGGGATCGATGTCCCCGGTTCCCTACCACAGCCAGCCCTTTTTCTCTTTTTTCACCTCTTTAACGTTATTTCCACTTCTCGTGCAGCTTATCGGGGCGCAAACGCCCGTTTCCTGATCTCTTCGATATCCGCCTGCCTGATGAAGTCAGGGACGTTCTTGTACAACGAATGATACCCGTACCCGCCGTGCATCAGTTCGTCGATTGCTTCATCCTTTGACCATCCCTGGAACAGGATCCGGTACATTGCGCTGATGAGGCCGGTGCGGTCGGATCCGTGCCAGCAGTGGATCAGGACCGGTCCTTCGGAATTCCTGATGATGCGCAGCGCTTCGACCACCTTCTCCGTTGTGATGTCTCCCGCCTCCATTTTTACCCGGTACAAATTGAGGCCGGCGTCCTTTCCCTCGTCGTCGGAGTGATAGTCCCGGAAGCTCAGAACGTTCCTGATTCCGAGCGTCTTCAGCTCCTGGAAGCCTTTCCTGTTCGGCTGCGCCGAGCGATACACCTTGTCGTCGATCTTAAAAAAGTTCTTGAGGTGCTCCGAGTGTACAGGCGTTGCCCATGTTTCAGGCCGCTGCGCAACAGTGGCCGATGCCGCGCTCTTGAGCCCGCGTTCTCCGCAATATCCCGTTGGATGCTTTTGCCTGTACTCGTCGAGCCGTTCCAGTACCTGCTGCTTTTCAGCGTCCGCGAGGGGCGTATAGCCTCTGCCATAGGACCAGCCGTATCCCCAGCGATACCCTGCGGGAAATGCCGGGTGTCCTCCCGCGCGCACGCCGACGAACATGGTTTCTGCAAAGGCCTTGTCCTTTGTCCTGTCCAGGACGCAGTCGCGCAACGCCTCGTCCGCTTTTTTTCGCTCATCCGCGGTTCCGCCCTGCCAGTAGGAGATGTCATGGTTCTGGCAGCAGTCGCACCACCTGGTGCGGTCCTTGATCGTTCCATCGGGAAAGAGGCTGCATCCGTCGCTCGTAAAGGGGCGAAGGGCCGCGGCAAGAACATCATTCGGACCGGACAGCGACAGGTAGAACGCCGTCAGCAGAGCGATCAATGCAGCATGAAATTTCAATTTCGAAATCCGCATTTTGCAACCCTCATTTTTCAGGGCGATTGCCGGGTTCTTCAAGCCGTTCACCCTTGAGTCAGACGATAACTATTCAAACGAGCGAATTGTCACCCCTAAGACCTGACCCTCGTGCCTCCCGCTAAACCTTGCCCACGATCTGGAGTGTCCTGGCGTCCCGCTTTCCCTGGAAATACTTTTCAAGGACGCGCTCAAACACCGAACCCGGTTCGGCCACGAGCGAGAACAGGGTCATGGAGGATTGGAGTTTCATGTCGTCGGGGTATCCGAAAATATCCGAAACCGATTTCCCCTGAACCACGAGGACCGCTTCCGCGCTTTCCACGAGCCTCGCTCCAAGAACGGGATGGCTCAGGTATCGCCGCGCTTCTTCCAGGCTTTTAATGGCATAGTGTCTTGTTGTCGCGCTGTGTCCCAAGCCATCGATCTGCGGGAATATAAACCACATCCAGTGCGTGCGCTTCTGGCCTCCTCTTAACTCGGCAAGGACGCGGTCATAGATCCCTTCCTGCGCGCTGATGAAACGGTTTAAGTCATAGGGGTCGCCGCGATCAACAGCCCCGCTTCCTTTTGTCATACCGGCCTCCTGTTCAAATCGTCCTCCCGCCCGTACACAACCTGCCGAGGTTATTTCATTGCCGCGGCGACCGCCGTTGCCAATGATGTCGTCGGCCTGTTGATGAGCTTACTCAGTTGACGTCCGTCGTCGAACAGTGCCCCCTTGGAAATGCCCGTGTCGGAATCGGCGAGCAATGCGGCGACCGCATCCGGCAATCCGGCTTTCACGAGAACGTTCCTGTACTCGGCCTCCGGCAGATTTACATAACCGATGTTCTTGCCGGATTGGCGCGAAATTTCCGCAGCCAGCTCCGCAAGTGTGTAGGCGGTGTCGCCGGCCAATTCATAAACCCGTCCTGCCTGGTTTTCCGCGGTCAACACGCGGGCCGCCGCTTCCGCATAGTCGGCGCGCGAGGCCGAGGAAATGCGCCCTGCGCCCGCGCAGCCGTACACCGCGCCCTGCGCCAGCGCGCCGGATATGCCGGCCGTATAGTTCTCGGTGTACCAGCTGTTGCGAAGCAGCGTAAAAGGAATGCCCGAGGCCCGGATCGCCGCCTCCGTCTCCTTATGTTCGGCGGCAAGACCCAGCGGCGACGTGTCGCAGCGCAGGACGCTGGTATAGGCCAACAACTTCACGCCCGAACGTCTGGCCGCGTCGATGACGGAACGATGTTGTCTCGCGCGCTGACCGACCTCGCTGGAAGAGATCAGCAATACCTTGTCCGCGCCTTTCAGCGCCGCGTCCCAGACCTCCGGCTGATTGTAATCGGCGCGGCGAACTTGCACGCCCGATGCCGCAAGGTCCTTTGCCTTATCTACGTTTCGCACGGCGGCGACAATGCCTGATGCAGGAACTTTTTCGAGCAGCGCTGCGATGACCAGGCGTCCCAGATGCCCGGTTGCTCCGGTAATAACGATCATAAGATACTCCTTTCGTTTAAGCGCCTCAGTGACGGCCTCCCTGTCCTCCACCACCGCCGTCCCTATGGCCGCCACGGTCGTGTCCACTCCCCCCGCGGTGGCCGCCTTTGTCAAAGAATATAAAACAGCCTCCGCAGCTCACGGTCAACAGGAGCACAGCGATCATTAATCGAATGCTTTTCTTCATAGTATCATCCTCCTCGTCTGTCGGTCCGATTCAAGGTCAGACCAAGTTAACCTGCTGATACTCAATCCCGCGACTTGGAATCCCCCGGCTCCTGCCGGAGGGGCTCCACTTAGCATCTTTGATTAAATTACCTCATGGTCCAACCTTGGTCGGACGGTTCTAAGGAGGAGGATCGGGAAAGCACCGGAGGAAACAACGTCTCATTGTTCTCCATTCATTATACCGCTTACAGCCACCATCCCCTTTTACAGATGCGTGTAGGCAACGCGAGCGCGCGACAGTGCAATGAAATGAGTTTATGTCAAAAGTAAAGACCCTATAGGTTCCCAGGACAGAAGGTTGGAAGTCGACTGCGATCCGTGAGCGGGTCGCAGAAGATACTCATCATCCTTGATCCTCACTTTGGGCCATGAACATGCAGTTATGCTGAAAAGAACAATAATCAAAGTAAATATGCGTATCATATTTGAAAAAGACTTGTACCGATAGTTACTCATCTTGCCTCCTGTCACAACAGCGAAAACTTTTTTCCAAAATGCCAAAGTGTCAGAATGAGCTACCCGCTTCGGCTATAGTGCGTTCTAAGAAGCCCGTGGGCTACCGCGCAGCGACCTTGTCCATTGCCGCCTTGATTGCTTCCGGGCTGTAGCCGCGGATGATGATCCCGCCGATGTCGAGAAGCGGCACGCTGGAGGAGCCCCCGCTTTTTCCCTTCATTTCTGCCTTCCGGTCCGGCGATGCCTCGATGTCGTACTCGACCAGGTTCGCACCGAGCGAGCGGACGTACACGCCCGCCTTCTTGCAATACCCTCACCAGTTCGTCTTGTACATGACCACGGTGATCCCGCCGTAATCCGGCCGGTGCTGCTTCTCCTGAATAGGAACATCCTGCGCTTTTCCGGTTTCCCTCCCAATTGATCGTTCAGGCTCACTGCTCGGCGCGGAAAAGTAGACGCCGCGGTCCGTCGTCTTCTTTTCCTTCGCATTCGACCCCGGAGGCGGGGTGTCGGTAAAGACGGTGTTCCCGTGCTTGTCCGTGTACTGGTAGAACTGCCCCTGGGCCGCGGAAGAAACCGCCATGAGAACAGCGACTATGATCACGTATTTTAAACTCGATATGGCATTCATAACACTAACCCGAAAGTCTTCCTATTATTCAAAACCCCATAGCATTCTTCCCATCGTCCTCCCTGTCACAAGGGACCTTCTGGTACATCGCTTGTTTTCCCTAATAATCGCTTGATTCAAATCACAGACTCCTCCAACAACGAGATAGCACATTTGCAGCTCTGGCATTCCTGTTCTCAGATCATGCGGCTTCTTCTTCATCAATACTGCGGACAAAAGACCCGCACGATTCACAATGATAAGTCTTGGTGTCTATCGTCTTCATATTGCCATCCTTGCCAACAATTGCCCGTGGTGTGACGGTTACCTTCATGTTGGCGGCAGTTCTGCAAAGTGGACAATATTCGCTTGGCATATATATCCTCCTGTAAGCCGATCAAACGCTCCAGTCCGCAATCTTCAGATTCTTTATTTGCTTGAACTCTTTTGTGTTGTTCGTAACGAGGGTAGCACCAAGGGCGTGAGCGTGCGCGCCTATCAGCATGTCCATAGATCCGATGGGCTTCCCTGCCCGTTCAAGCTCTGCCCGGATTGCGCCGTATTCCTGGGCTGCCTTTTCATCGAAGTCCGCGACTTCGAGGGGGAGAATGAACTCATCGAGAGCTTGCTGGTTTTTCTCGATGGGCCGGCTCTTGGATACGCCGTAGCGAAGTTCCGCAAGGGTGATGGATGAAATGCCGATATCACCGATTGCGTGAGATTTGAAATGCTTGATCACTTTGGCGGGATTTTGCTTGATGAGATAAATGCAGATATTCGTATCCAGCATATACTTCATCAAAAGTCCTCCCGTTTTTGCACCTTCGGCTGCTTTCTTTCAACCATAAAATCATCTGAGAATTTATTGAGGCTCTGGATCAGGGTATCCCATGAGTTCTTTGTAGGGATCAGCACCACGACGTTGCCCGATTTTTTGACGAAAACGTGGTCATCCTCGAACCGGAATTCCTTAGGGAGACGGACAGCCTGGCTTTGTCCGTTCTGGAACAGCTTTGCAGTCTTCATGATGCACCTCCAATTAGTCTATACCTATTATATAGACTAGGATGCTTCGGATTGCAAGCATTTATTTTCGTCGGACAGAGCAGAGAATTCCGGACCCGGCAGCAGATTAGAGAACCCAGGAGATGTTAAAATT
>JAXIPA010000021.1:0-21502 GCA_045403145.1 Nitrospirota bacterium
CCGGAATCTGAAAAGGCGAAAAGCGTGAGATTGAGCATCCTTGCAAGGTTGATCCTGGGATATGTTTTCCTTCTGGTCCTGGCTGCGGGAATGAGTTTTTATTTCATCGTGCAGCTCGGCAGCGTGACCGATGTGACCCATTCCATCATCCTGGTGGACAATTCCCTCATCGGTCTTCATAAAGACATGATGGACGAACTCCTGTCCGAGACGCGGTACGAAAAAAAGTATCTCATTGTGCGGGACCGGGCGCTCTATCAGGGGTTTCTTAAGTCCAGGACGGAGTTCGAACGCAATCTCGACAATGCGCGCATGCTGAGCGTCAGTCCGGAGGTAGGGGATGCCTTGAACAGGGCGTCGGACTTCCATTTGACCTATCATTCGCTTTTCAAGGAAGAAACGGAATACCTCAAGGCGGGCGTGGGCTACGACCGCACGTGGTACGCGAAAGAAAAGGAGCATGCGGTCAATGCCGCGATCGAGGAATTGCTCAAGGTCCGGACCATGAGCCAGCAGAGCATTCTCGACAAGGTGAGAAAACTGAGCAAGGCCGGCCGGCGGGCGAGGACCATCGCGATAGTGGTGAGCGCCGTGTCCCTGCTGTTCGGGATCGCCCTGGCCGTGCTGATCACCCGGAGCATTACGCGTCCCCTCTCGGAAATGCAGCAAAAGACGAGGGACATTGCCGACGGCGTTTTTGAGGCGGATTTGAAGGTGCCCTCGTCCCCGGAAATCGGAGCGCTGGCCCAGGCCTTCAACACCATGTGCAGCAAACTGAAGGAAGTGGACAGGATGAAGTCCGATTTCTTCGCGCTCATGTCCCACGAGCTGCGCACGCCGCTCACCTCCATCAAGGAGGGGACAAACCTGTTCCTGGAGGGATGCTGCGGCGAGGTCACGGAAAAACAGAAAAAGCTGCTCCTGATCATTGCTGAGGAAAGCAACCGGCTCATCGGGCTGGTCAATTCCGTTCTGGACCTGGCGAAGCTCGAATCGGGACTGCTGGCGTTCAACTTCAACAAGGCCGACCTGTCTCCGCTCATCGAGAGGGTCGTGGCTGAAGTAGGTCCGCTGGCGGAGGCGAAGCGTATCAGGGTCGATCGGGAGATACCGGCCTTGCCGGCCCTGTCTATGGACACTGAGAGAATTTTGCAGGTCCTCCGGAACCTGGTGGGCAATGCGCTCAAATTCACCCCCCGCGGAGGGACAGTGAACATCATTGCCTGCCGCAAGGAGAATTCCGTCCTGGTGTCCGTCATCGACACGGGGCCGGGCATTCCCAAGGAACATGCGACCGCGATCTTCGACAAGTTCCGCCAAGTCCCCGGCGCCGGCCGACACCCGGGAACCGGCCTGGGGCTGGCGATCGTCAAGCACATCATTCAAGCGCATGGAGGCTCGGTATGGGTAGAAAGCGAAGCGGGAAGCGGCAGCACCTTTACCTTACAGTTGCCTGCCTGATACTGGTGCTCGCAGCGGGCTGTGCGCCGGTCCGGACCCAGGCCCCGGAGTGCCCGGCATGTCCGGAGATACCGGCGCGTCTGGAATGCCCGGCGTGTCCGGAGAGCGGCCACCTGATGCGCGTGGAGGGCCTGCTCAGCAGGGGGAATTTCGAGGGCGCGATGAAGGAGAGCCAGGAGCTCCTTGCCGGCTCACCGAAAGGGCCTCCGGGAGATGAAGCGCTCATGGACATGGGGCTGATCAGCGCCCACTACGCAAACCCGAAGAAGGATTACCAGAAGGCGCTGGGTTTCTTCATGCGCCTGGAGAGGGAATTTCCCCGCAGCCCGCTGACGGAAGAGGCGAAGATATGGGTCGGAGTGCTGCAGTCCTTTGAGAAGGCGAAGCAGGTGGACCTCGATATCGAAAAAATGAAAAAGGAGCTTGGCAAGTAGCGATGGCGAAGGAGACGTCAAAACTGTTGATCGTTGATGATGACCGGAACCTTCTGGAGCTGATGAAGATGCGGCTCGAGTCGTCCGGTTATGCGGTCACGACGGCGCATGACGAAGACGAGGCAAAGGCAGCTGTGGTGGCGCAGGCATTTGACCTGGCCATTCTCGACCTTCAGCTTGTGCGCCAGGACGGGATATCGCTCATGGAGGAACTTCGCCGCGTGGCGCCCGGCATGCCGGCAATCATCCTCACGGCCCACGGCAGCATCGAGAGCGCTGTTGAAGCGATGAAGCGCGGCGCCTTCACCTATCTTACGAAGCCCTTCGACGCCCGAGAACTGATCCTGCACGTGGAACGCGCCCTGGAGAACAGGAAGCTGGCCTCCGAGATCGACCGGCTGCAGGGGCTGCTCTCGGAGAGGTATGATTTCAAGAACATCGTGGCGCGAAGCGAGGCCATGCAGGCCGTGCTCGAGACCGTGTCCCGGGTAGCAAAAACGGATTCCACGGTCTTCGTCCGGGGGGAAAGCGGCACCGGCAAGGAACTCATCGCGCGGGCGATCCACCTTGCGAGCAACAGGAGCGACAAGTCCTTCGTGGCCATCAACTGCGCCGCCCTTCCTGAAACGCTCCTGGAGAGCGAGCTCTTCGGCCATGAGAAGGGCTCCTTCACCGGGGCAGTGAGGACCTCCAAGGGCCTCTTTGTCCAGGCCCATGAGGGGACAATATTCCTCGATGAGATCGGCGACATGCCGCTTTCCATCCAGGCCAAGTTTCTTCGCGTGCTCCAGGAGCGCCAGTTTTACCCTGTGGGCAGCGAGCAGAGTGTGGAAGTGGACGTCCGGGTAATCGTTGCCACGAACAAGAACATCGAAGAGCTGGTCAAGCAGGGCCAGTTCCGGGAGGACCTCTATTACCGGATCCACGTCATTCCCGTCGAGCTGCCGTCTCTTCGCGAACGCAGGGATGACATTCCCGTTCTGGTTGACGTATTCCTGAAAAAATTCTCCGGACAGATGAACAAAACGATAAAAGGCCTGACCCCGCAGGCGATGCAGCGGCTGATGCTTCACGACTGGCCCGGAAACGTGCGCGAACTCGAGAACACGATTGAGTATGCCGCGGCCATGGCCGAACAGGACGTCATCGGCGAGGACCTCATCCCTCTCGAAAAATGCGCAGTGGAAGAAGCGATCAAACCGCTCAAGGAAGCCCGGGAGAACTTCGAGAAAAGATATCTCATCAGGCTCCTTGAACTCACCCGGGGGAACGTGAGCAGCGCAGCGGCCCTTGCCGGGAGGTACCGGGCGGACCTGTATAATCTGCTGAAGAAATACGTCATCAACCCCTCGGACTTCAAAAAAGAGTAAATGCACGTTTCCATCCTTTCCCGGTTCTCCGCCATTCTTCACTTTTCTATGTAGCTGCACTGACGATCCGCTCCACTGTGCTCGAATGGACTCACTCTGTTTTTGTCTGTATGAAATTTGCTACAGAGTCATAATGTACTGATTTGTCGCTCTTATTCATCACATAGCTCCGTATGAACGAATTTTGTTGTAGGAAAATCCATACAAGTCTGTTTCGTCCGTGATGGGCAAAATGAATGCATGGTTAATAATTAATCCGGTAAATCAATAAGATGGCGCCAATGACTCCGCTATGGCATTCGGATTGCTTAATCAAACGCAGCATAGCGGCGCAAAATAATCGGAACGGAGACAAGACCGGCGAGGCGTTCGCCGCCTTGGGCCGGTAAATATATGGGTAAAAAACTCAAAGTATATCAGATGAACCTTGAAGGCGAGATTGACGCGGCGAAGATGGTGGAGCTCAACCGGGTGATCGGTCAGCTAATCAAGGGGGAGACATACGGCTTGATTCTGAACTTTGAGTCCGCGGAGCATATTCACTTCATGCTCCTCCAAGTGCTCGCGGAAGAGAAGAGGCGGTTCCGGTCATTCGGCGGTGATATCCGGCTGGCAGCGCTGTCGGATTATATTAAAAATATTTTCCGCACCACGGTCATGCTCGAGGAGTTCCAGGTCTTCGATACGGTCCAGCAGGCCGCGAAGAGTTTCGGGGTGTGTCCTGATGTGTTCAGGATGCGCGAGGAGCATTCAACGAGAGGAGATCAGCCATGGCAAACTTCCTAAAATATTTCCTTGCGTTCTTACTCACCAGCGTGTTGTTTGTTGCGGTCTTCGAGGAGCAGTCCACGGCCTCAATAGCAGGCGCACGGGACAGGGGTCCGGTACGCCTTCACGGCGGCCAGTCAGTGCAGGAAACCGGCATCCTTGACCGGGGAAAAATCATCGAGGTGCTCGAAAGCAGGATCGGAAGCCAGCGCATACCGGTCCAGGCGAAAGAAAAACTCGCGGCCATGGACGAGGAACAACTCAGGTTGATTGCAGCGCTGTGCGACCGGATGGCCCGATCGGGCGATTCTCCGGGCTCGGACCTTGCGCTGCTGCTCGCTGCGGCGCTCATCGTTTTGTCCTGATCCGGAGGAGACCCCGTGGGCAGAATCTGGAAGGGAAGAAAACCATGAAGAAAAATGCGCTTCATATTTTGTACCACATAGCCGTCGTTATGCTGAGCGCTTCCATCGCGCTTTCGCTCAGCGACATCATGCGGTATCTGACCCGCAAGGTCCTGCTGTACTGGTCGCTGATCGAGAACCAGGAGGTGTTCCTTGTCACAACGGAGATCGCGGCGGCAATCCTGCTGATCGTACTGATCAATGCCGTGGTGCAGAGCGTGAAGGTCAGGAAATTTTTCCGCATGGCGAAAACAGCGGGCCTCGCGGTTGTGGCGCCGCCTGCCGCCTTCTTTGCGCGGAGGAGAATAAAGAAGCTGAAGGACGAGCAGGGGGCCGGCAGGAACATCATGCTGATCAGCTCAACGGGTTTCCGGACCTTCGTTGATCCCGCCGGGGACCTGCACGGGGTGCTCAGAAACTGCCGCGAAGCGAAGATCATGCTGCTCGATCCGCTGAGAGGCGGCGTGACCGCCCGGGCGAAGAGCCTTGCAGACCCGGGCATCACCCCGGAAGGGTTCCGGGAGCAGATAATCCGGAGCATTGACTTTCTGAAGGGGCTGAAGGCCTCCCAGAAGAACATCAGGCTGAAGCTCTACCGGGACGTGCCGCTCGTCAAGCTGGCTGTTTTGGGAGACTATCTCTGCCTCCAGCATTATCCCACGGGCCTGAACGTGCGCGCCATGCCGGAGTACGTTTTCAAACACGACCAGGGCGGCAGTCTTTTCAACCTCTTTTACCAGTATTTCGTGAACCGGTGGTTCGATCCGTCCATCCCGGAATACGACCTGGACACCGATGAGCTGATTTATCGCGACAAGGCAGGCAATGAGGTGAACAGGGAGAAGTTCAATGAAGTGGAGATGGAGTTCTGACGCTCCTGTGCCGTGCTTGCTGCAGTAATCGCGAGAGGTCTTGCACCGTATCGTCTTTGCGAATAAGAAAAAGCCCCGGAGGCTTATTGCTTCCGGGGCTTTTGTAGCAGGTGTGAAAGGATTCTCTACGGCTTTTCTATCTTGAAGTTCCCCTTGTCGTCGATCTCGACCTTGGCGTTCAGGAATCGGCAGTTATACCCCTTCTCCTTGAGTTTGTGGTACGCCATCTCGGCGCGCACGCCCGTGGAGCGGCGGATCATACCTGCAAAATCTTTAGTGCTTTTCACCCTGAAGCACTTTCAACTGTTCGGTCAGCTGCTTGACATCCTTCTCAAGCTTGTCGATCCGGGAGAGATCTATCCGCTGTTCGTTCTCAATGGGGAATTTCTCCGAGGCCCCCCAAATGATCCACGAGTCGTCGTAATTGGCCGGTTCCTTGAACCCGAGAAGCCTCATCTCCATGTAGGTGAGGGTGGAGCGGGAGCCTGTCTGGCAGTAGGCGACGGCGCGCTTGTTCTTGTCCAGTGATTCGTACGCCTTTGCCACCTTGTCCGGAGAAAGGACGCCCGTTGATTTGTCCTTGCCCGTGGCCGGGTCTTTCACGGTGTCATAGGTGTCCTCATGCGGCACGTTCAGCATGCAGTTCGGGATGCGGCCGCCGCGAATGCTCCGGATGTCCTCGCCCTCGTATTCCTTCTTGGTCCGGGAATCGATAAGCTGCACGCCTTTTTCCTGTCCCTTGGCGATTTTCAGCACTTCCTCGGTCGTGGCGATCCTGTTCTTTGCGACGCTTGCCTTGAACACGGCCGGCTGTTTTATCGTCGGCTGCGTATCGAGTTTTTTACCCGCCTTCGTCCATGCCTCAAGCCCGCCGTTCAAAACATGGGTCTTGTTGGCGTGGCCGAGGTACTCCAATATCCAGAAGGCGATGGTCGCGTCGTCCATGCTCT
Source organism: Nitrospirota bacterium (assembly GCA_045403145.1). Taxonomy (GTDB): domain Bacteria; phylum Nitrospirota; class UBA9217; order UBA9217; family UBA9217; genus JAJYKN01. The sequence continues at coordinate 6,260 of JAXIPA010000021.1, forward strand.
TGGATTTTATTTCTCCGTAAAAGACGACATGGCTGTTGTTCCCGATGCCCGCTTTGCTCAACATGCCGTCGTACTTTGACGAAGACGTGAATACCCTCGACGTCCCGTCCCTGAGCGCCTTCTTGCATTCCTTGCCCAGGCTGATGGCGCCGGGGATATGCCCCTTTGCGTAGTCCTCCAGCTTTCTGCAGTCCACCACCACCCAGTCGGGTTTGGTGATGTTTTGCTCCACCTGGTCCGCGTTGACCAGCAGAGCGGGGTTGGCCCAGTCGGCCCTGGCCGTTCCCGCAAGGGTGAATAGTGTGACAACCGCTACAAGCATTACGACAATCCGTCTTTTCATAACAGTACCTCCTTTATTTGTCGTTTCGTGATCAATCCCCGAAAAAAGCGCCGCGCTGAACCATGGTCCTTTATGGAATAACCCTCGTTTTTGCATGTATAAAAGCAAGATGCGTACCACCCCGGAAAATACGGCATTTTCAACGAATGGAAGGGTCGTTCCTGTCCGAAAAGGGCCATTCGTGTGGTTGCGGTTGTCCTAAAGAGAACAACCTTTGGCAGGCAGCAGGCGTTTGGAGGTCCGTATGATTGAAGAAATGAATCCCCTGATTTCCGTCATCATTCCGAACCGGAACGGAAGCGCCTTTATCGGAAAATGTCTCGAAGCGGCCTTCTCAAGCACGCACTGCAGCTTCGAAGTCCTCGTCGTTGATGACTGTTCGGACGATGATTCCGTGGCCGTCATCCAAAAATTCCCATGCCGCTTGATCCGACTCAGGCGGCACGGGGGGGCCTCCCGGGCGAGGAACGCCGGCGCGGAGGCGAGCCGGGGACAGATCCTGTTCTTCACGGACGCCGATTGCCTGCTCATGCCGGACACCCTTTTCCTCGTCGAAAAAACCCTGCGCTCACAGGGGCCGGAAGCCGTTCTCGGCGGGACGTATACGAAAGAACCGCTTGATACGGATTTTTTCAGCCGGTTCCAGTCCGCGTTCATCCATTATTCCGAGACCAAACGGCCGGAAAATCCGGATTACATCGCAAGCCATGCCATGGCTCTTCATGCGGAAATGTTTAGAAAGTCCGGCGGCTTCCCTGGTGATTTTCTCCCGATCATCGAGGACGTGGAGTTCAGCCACCGGCTGAGGCGGACGGGATGCCGGCTCGTGGTTAACCCGGAACTTCAGGTGAGGCACATGTTCAATTTTTCGTTCGCCAGGTCCCTCCGGAACGCTGTGAGAAAGGCCTTTTATTGGACCCTGTACTCTCTCGGGAACAGAGACGTCTTCGCCGATTCCGGCACAGCGTCGCTCGAACTGAAAGCGGACGTGGTTTCCTTCTTTCTGGCTCTGGTCCTCGCTGCGAGCGCGGCGCTGTCGCAAGATACGTCTTTTCTCATTCCGCTTCCCCTTATCATGGGTGGAAATATACTCGTCAGCAGGCGGCTCATGGGGGCCTTCCTGCGCGCCGGGACCGGGATGTTCGCTTTTCGTGCGTATCTGTACTACATGCTCCTCTACCCGATGGCTGTGGGCGCCGGGGCCTTCTGGGGGATGAAGAGGTACTTTTTCAGATGAGGTATTCGCCCTTTCGCCATATGGGCTCGATGCTTTGGAAGCGCAGGCCGATCCAGCTTACGTTCTTCCTTACCAGGAAGTGCAATGCCCGGTGCCCGTTCTGTTTTTATCTCTCGCAACCAAATGCAGCGCGGCCCGCACCCGAGCTTTCGCTTCAGGAAATTGAAAAGGTTTCCTCCTCCCTGGGCAGTCTGCTCTGGCTTGCTTTCTCGGGCGGGGAGCTCTTTCTTCGCGACGACCTGCCGGAAATCGCCGGTCTCTTTTACCGGAACAACAAGCCTGCCATCATCCTTCTCCCGACAAACGGTCTGCTGCCCGAGCTGATCCGGGAGAGGACTGAGCAGATCCTGAAACACTGCAAAAAGAGCACTGTTGTGGTGAAACTCTCCCTTGACGGCTTCCAGGAAGTCCATGACACCCTCCGGGGCGTGCCGGGCGCATTCGAGAAAACGCTCAGAACCTATCGATTACTCAGGCCGCTTCTCGGCAGGTATCCGAATTTCGAATTGGGGATCAACTCGGTCTTCTGCTCCGCGAACCAGGACAGGATGAAGGAACTGGTCAGCCTTGTCCAAGGCCTTGACGGGATCAGGACTCATACGGTCTCGCTCATCCGGGGCGAGGTGGCGGACCGATCTCTCAAGGAGGTCGGCATGGAGAAATATCATGAAGTCATTAAGCTCTTGGCAGCGAACCTGGGGAAGAGGGCAACGGGCAGGTACGGCTTCATCGGGGCCCGGCTCAAGGCGGCGCAGGACATCCTGCAGCGGGGGCTGATCCACAAGACGCTCAGCCGCAACAAACAGCAGGTCCCCTGCTTCGCGGGACGCCTGACGCTCGTGCTCACGGAGTCCGGCGATCTTTACCCCTGCGAATCCTTCAGGGAAAAACTCGGGAATGTGCGGGAATGGGACTATGACGTTTCCGGGGGCTTAGGGACTGAACAGGCCGGCAGAATAGTCCGGCCGATTATAGACAGCGGCTGCTTCTGCACCCACGAGTGCTATATGATGATGAATATCCTGTTCAATACCCGCCTCTATCCTGCGCTCTTTAGGGAATATCTCAGGCTCGGCTTTGGCCGCAGCTCTCGCTCCGTCGGAACAAATCCTTCTTTATCCACAGCCAGAGCAGGCTCCTGACGCCGTTCAAGGCTGCTGTCAGGTCGTTTGGGGTCCTGAGACCCATAAACCGTCTCAGAAGGAACCGCGGCCGCGAATAGAACCGCCTGAAGGCGATCTGCCGCAACTGCGAGATTTCTTCGCGCTTCATGGTATAGGGGATGAACGCGGCGCCCTGGTAGGTAAAGTCCGTGAGCTTCGCGGACATGGTCCCGTACTGGCTGATGTTGTCGTAAAGCTCGGTGCCGGGGAAGGGCGTGAGCGCGTGAAAGTTCGCCACGTCGGGATCGAGCTCGCAGGCGAATTCGATGGTTCTGAGCCCCTCCTCGTAGGTCTCTCCCGGGATGCCGAAGAGAAAGGGAGTAAACACCTTGAGACCTGCGTCCTTCGCTTCTCTTACCGCCTTCCTGGTCTGCTCCAGGGTGATGCCTTTCCTGAGAGCGTTCAGGTTCTTCTGGACCCCGCTCTCCGCGCCGAAAAGGATCGCCCAGCAGCCGGCGTCCTTGAACGCCCGGAGAAGCTCCCTGTCCACCTGGTGCACGCAGGCCGACGCGAACCAGGTGAAATCGAGTTTCCTGGCCTTGATCTCGTGGCAGAGCTTCATGGCCCGTTCGCGGTCAGCGGCAAGGGTGTCGTCGATGAACTTGATCTCGCGGTAGCCCTGGCGGAGGCAATGCTCGATCTCGGCGATGACGTTCCCGATGCTGCGATATCTGATGCCGCTCTTTCGCTCCTTGTCGATCTGGAAACAATAGAGACATCTGCGGTTGCATCCCCGCGAGGTGATGATGACGGCGACAGGCTTTCTCTTGTACGTTGCAGGCGGCGGGATGTAGTGGTCCGTTTTGCCGAGCAGCTCGCGCGACGGAAAGGGTAGGGCATCGAGGTCCTGGATCAGCGGACGGTCGGGATTTACGACGAGCTTCTGTCCATCGCGGTAGATCACGCCGGGTACGTCACCCGGTCTCCCGGACCCGGACAGCCGGTCAACGAGCTCCACTACGGTCTCTTCGCCCTCTCCGGTCACCACGGCATCGATGCAGGGCGCCTCGTTAAGGCATTGCGCTTTCATGGCTATGGGATAGGGCCCGCCAGTTGCGATGAACGCGCGCGCCAGGGAGTTCCTGATGTCCTCTGCCGTCTCAACAGCCTTGTTCCAGCCGAAGGTGGTGGAGTAGATGCCGACGAATCCGGGCTGGAAATCCGTGACGGCGTGCAGGAGCTCCCTGTGCGATAAAAATGCGCCGTTCAGGAATTTCACCTCATGGCCGGCCTTGATTAGAGACGACGCGACGTAGAGCGTGCCCAGGGGCTGCCAGTAGTTTATCTGCGCGGCAGCGGTCCTAGTGGGGAAGATCTCCTCGGGGACCCAGGCGGGTATGATGAGGGCGCATTTCATAAATTCACTTCTTCTTTTACCGCGGATTCACACGGACCCATCCTCACCCCAGCCCTCTCCTTGAAGGATAGGAGTTTGGCTGTGGCCAAAGGCCGCTCTATGACATGGTCTCAACGAGTTCATCCGTGTTGATCCGTGTGCATCCGTGGCCGACCGTGTCTTTCCCGAGGATCGCCTCCGCAGCTTTCATACCTGATTCAATGGCATGGTCCATGTTCAGGTATTGGAACGTGCCGCCCCTCCCGATGACATGAAGGTTGGTGAATTTTTCCAGGTACTCCATGATCGTGTCATGGTCGCCGCGGTATTCGGTGTCCAGAACGGGGTATGCCCGGGGCACGCGGACCACGCAGGAGTCGATGACCTCGTGCGGGCTGAAAAAGCCGAGCCCGGAAAGATGGCGCACGGTAAGATCTGTCAGGTCCCTGTCGGTCGCGCTCCAGAGGGCGTCGCCCCGGAAGCAGAAGTACTCGGCAACGAGATGCGTTTTCCCTTCCGGGGCCATGCGAAGGCTCCAGTTCTTCGGTTCGTGTATCCTCCCGAGCGGGATGTGCTTCTCCGGCAAATACAACCAGGAAAGGTCCGTGACCCGCTCGCGGTCCAGCATGATCGCCACGATGACGAGGTCCCGGTACCTGAGACGGCCAGCCGCTTCCCGCACAGAGGCCGGCGGCGCGGGTTGGAGCATCTGGACGATCGAGGTGAGCGGGATGCTGGCGATAAATTCATCCGCCTCGATATCATACACGTCGCTTCCTGACCTCACGAGGATGCTCTTCACCCGAAAGTCCTTATGGTGGACCCTGAGCACCCTCGTATCCGTTTTTACGGGATTTCGCTTTTCGATCTCGTCCCGGAGCTTATGGGCGATCTGGCCGATGCCGAGGGCGGGATAGAGAAAGCGGTCGCACAGGGAGTTGATGCCCTGGCCGCTCCGCTTCGAAAAGGCGTTTTTGACCGCCTCCCAGAGGGAAAGCCCCGCGATCCGCTGGGCGACCCATTCGGCGCTGATCCGGCTGCTTGAAATTCCCCACACCTTCTCGCTGTATTCCCGGAAATAGAGTTCGAACATCCTGCGGCCGAACCTGCTTACCACCCAGTCTTCAAGGGACACGACAGGCCGCTTGCGAAACACGTTCCTGATCCGTTCCGCGCAGTAATCGGACAGGATACGCAGGGTCGTGGGGATGCCGAGGCCGAAGAGGGCGTTGGCCGGCCGGAGGGGATAGTCGAAGTATCTGCCCCGCAGGAAAATCCGGCTCTTCCGCGGCGCTTCGAGGAGCTCGTCCTTGAGGAGCGCGGCCACGAACCCCTCGATGGTTTTGTTCCGGGTCAGGAACCGGTGACCGCCCAGGTCGAACCTGAAGCCGTTGTGCTGAACGGTCCTCGCAAGGCCGCCCACCTCGTGGTCGCCTTCGACCACGACCACGGGCATGCCCGCGCGGGAAAGAACAGAGCCCGCGGAAAGCCCCGCGAGGCCTGCGCCGAGGATGAGGGTTTTTTTTCTGCGTAAATACATGATAGTCTCGTAAAAAAAGTCGTCATTCCCGCTGATTCATAGCCTGCCCCGGCATGCTTTAAGCCGGGGGGAATCGTAGTGCTTTACAACATACTGAAAAGAAACGATTCCGGACAAGCCGGAATGACGTCAAAAAAGGATTTTCGATTTTTTACGACTCCATCAATACATAGGACACTCGAAAAGTGTATCCGCCCTGGCCGGATGAAATCTGCGTAACTTGCGGATAAAAAAACTTCAAGTCGCTATCAGCACCGGGATCTCCGCCCGGTTCGAGACCTCCCGGCTCACGCTGCCGATGAGCAGCGTATGGAGCCTTTGTCCCCGCGAACCGATGATGATCATCTCAGCGCCCGCTTCCTTCGCCGCCCCGAGGATCTCGTCCGAGGGGTGGCCTTCGCGCACCACGGTCTTGATGCCGGGCACTCCCTGGTCCCGCAGCATCTTCGAGTAATGCTCCAGGACCGCCTGCGCCTTCCGGTCGAGGGCGGCCTGGTGCTCGGTTCCCTGCAACTGTTCCTTCAGCGTGGACAGCTCGGCCACGCCCAGCATCTCGTCCATGAGCGACCTGCCTTCGATCTTTTCCACGTACAGGAGCAGCACGCTCTCGGGTCGCATGCACGAAAAGAGGCTTAGGAAAGTCCTCACCGGGGCTTCCGAGCCTTTGCTGTCGTCAACGGCGATCAAGACGGTTTTCATCCTCGGTCTCCTTGGGGAAGCGGAGTTCCCTGCCTATTCCTTCTCTTCCTTGTACAGGTCCTTGTAATAGTCCTGCACTTCCTCAGTGATTCCTTCGACGCTCGTATCCCCGCCGCCGTAGCCGCCGGATTCGGCGGCCTCGAAGTAGCCGGGCTGAATACCCGTGGCGGACGACGCATTGTAGCCGCCGACGAAACCCGCGGCCCATATGGCGACGGCGATCACAACCCAGTAAACGGTTTTCATGGCGAACCCGCCCTCCTTATTCCTGCGAACGCTACTTGTCTTCCTTATACAGGTCTTTATAGTGGTCCTGTATGTCCTTGTCGAGCTTCTGGGTCGGCGCTGCCATGCCCTTGCCGCCGGCGAGTCCCGTTTCGACGAAGGGCGGGAAGCTGTATCCCATCATGAATCCCAGAAAACCGACAACGATAACGACGATGATCCAGAGCGTGCTCCTCATAGAGAATTACTCCTTCCTCCCTCGTCCGGGCGAAGCGCCGGTGTTCGGACGGAACCGGATTGCCGGGTCTTCATGCGACCTTCCTGATCTTCCAGGTGAACTTGCCGTGGACCTGCTGCTGCTCGACGATGTCGTATCCCGCCGCGTCGGCCATGGCCGAGATGGATTCCGACGAGGAAGGGTTGTCGAACACGACCTCGAGGACGTCCCCGGGCTGCATTTTTTCCAGCGCCTTCTTGGTGTAGAGCTGCGGGTGCGGGCAGACGTAGCCCTGGCAGTCCAGCAGATACAGGCCTTCACCCTTTTTTTCGAATTTCATTGCCATGATAATTGCCTCCTGTCCGGATTCAGATTTTAAAAAGCCGCCATTTCTTTCGCCATCTTCCGTTCCGTCCACCAGTTGAAGAACCTGACGCCGATGAACGCGCCGCCGATCATGCCGAAGCCGAAAAGCCACCCCGACGCGTCGCCCATGGCGACCCTGACGAAGAACGCGCCCACGTTGCAGCCCAGGCCGAGGCGGGACCCGATGCCCATAAGCGCTCCGCCGATGATCGCCCATACGGCGAGTTCCGTGGTGGGTTTCTTGAACTTGAACTCATTGCTCAGGAGTGCCATGACCGCAGCGCCGCCGATCAAGGCGAGCGACATCCAGTCGGCGGGATTGATGGCGGGATTGGGGATGCCGTTGTTCAGGCCGAAATAGATATTATCCATGTTGTTCCAGCCGAGCTTGTTGAACACCCAGCCCACCCACTGGGCCTCCTGCGTGGTAACGTACCAGTACCCGGGGTCGAACACCGTTCCGCTCACGGACAGGCCGAAGTCGTGCCCCATCTTGGACAGGAGCGCTCCCGCGTTCTTCACGCCGAACTTGATCCGCAGGCCTTCGATCACGAACATCTGGAGGCCGCAGGCGATGCCGAGGAAAAGTCCGGCAATGGCCGTGCGTTTGGAAGAAATGATCATTTTCCAGTAGCCGGCAAGCTCGTCCCTGAACGTAACGGCGCCGCTTCTTTCCTTCAAAAGCTTCTTCCGGTAGTTTTTCCGGACCCAGAAGAAGTACACGAAGAGCAGCAGCAGCGCCGCGGGAAGGACCACGCCGACGATGAAGTCGCCCAGGAAGGCGCCTGCAAGGGACTCGTCCTTGAGCCCGAGCATCTTCGAAAACTTTACGATCGGCTGGTTCCAGACATACCCGGCAAGGTACTGGTCCACCCAGCCGTCTCCCGCGGTGATGGACGGCGGCAGTTTTTTCGCGAGGGCGGAAGCATGCCACGCCTCGGGCACGAGCTTGTTGAACCACCCGCCGATGTCCACGAAGACTGCCTGGGTCACGCTGATCGAGAGTACCACGAGCAGGGACACGCCGTTGCCCTCACCGGTCTTGTAGAGGGAGCCCGACGCGCAGCCGCCGGCGAACACCATGCCGACCCCGAAGATGAGCCCCGCAACGACTGCGTGGACGCTCGTGGGCGCGGAATGGAAGGTGCTCATGCCGGTCGCGGTCACGAAGGCGGACACGAAGCTGAAGAGGATCGTTGCGATCATGATGCCCACGACCATCCGCGGAACGCCCACGGCGAAGAGGTCCCGGAAGGCCGAGGCAAAGCAGAACCTGCCGTATTGCAGGCACATGCCGTAGATCAATCCGAACCAGAGATACGCGGACAGGTAGATGTAGTATTCGCTGTAGGCGTACGTTGCCACGCTGACCAGGGCGAAAAAACCGATGATGCCGAAGGCCCAGCGCCGATTCTTTGCGTTGACTGCGTCTTCCACGGAGTTACCTCCTTGTAATAGTATTGACGTATGAAGAGCAAGGAACGTGCCAATGCGCTTTCCTGAGAAAATCGGACTTTTCGCGTTTGTACGCGATGCTGCTGTCCCGAACAGGCCAGGGGGGTAAGGGTCACTGTGCTGTTTCGGCCAGATGGTTAGGGCTTTGCACAATCACAAAGGTCTTGTAGCGGAATGTCCCCGTATCTTTGGCGAATCTGTTGAGAGCGGCGGTTCCGCCAAAGAAGCGGGGGGATGCATCAGCAGTGAGAGCGACGACAGGGAGTGCGTTGTCGCCGGCGTTTTCCGAGTACCATGCCGGCCGCTTGAATTCCCAGGTGAAGCGCAACGGAGAAGTCCCTATCCTTTCGTCATCCGGACGGGGGGGGCGGTCCTGACGGTAGACGAGCCTCTTTCGGGTATAGAGATCGAGGAGGGGTATGGCCATCTCGGTGTTGCCCGCGGATTCCTGCTGCAACAGGACGCGCACTTCAACGGCCTCATCGGGCAGGGCGTCGATATATCCGCCTGCGTCCCTCAGGTTAGCCAGGGTCGTACTGCTCAGAAAGGGTAGGTAGGACCAGAAAACGAGAACAAGGGACGCCGCGGCAGCACAGAGCGCGGTGAACCTCCGAACCCTCTGGTCGTCGATCCATGCGTGCAGTCCATAGGCGGCCATGAGGGCGAGGAGGGGGAAGAGCGGCAGCAGGTAGCGTATCCGGTTGACCTGGAGCAGCAGGACGAACAGGACAAACCACGCGGGTATCAGGAAGCGTACGTCTCTCTTCCAGCCTGCGGCAATGATGCCCAGAAGCGCCAGGACGCTGATGAAGGGGTGGACCTGGAACAGGAACGTCGAGGCGAAACCCTCGCTCCACCGCGCAAGCCCGGGCCATTGATAGGCGCGGAGAAGCTCGAGCTGGCGCAGAAAAACTGCATGGCCGGCGAGAAACAGCGCAACCGCAAGGAGGCCTGCACAGGAAAGGATCACAACGGCGCGCCTCGAGAACGCCCGCGGATTTCCTCTTCCCAAGACCAGGGCCATGATCGGAAGGACCGGCAGCATGAACCACGTGGAGTATTTGGTAAAGACCGTGAGCGCGATCGCGCCAACCGCAAGCAGCATGCGGCCCAGGCCGCCCCTGTCTGTTCCGCTCAGGAACGCATCCATGGACAGTGTCACGAAGAACATGGCCGGGACGTCCACGAGCATGAGCGGCACCTGGGTGAGGAGATAGGGAAAGCCCAGCAGCAGGAGGCCTGCGAGCAGGCCTGTTTCCCCGCTCCAGAGGGCCTTGCCGATGCGATAGGTGGAGACCACGGTAAGGGAGAAAAGGACGGTGGTGAAGAGCTGGATTGCCGCCCGCGACTCTCCCAGATAACGGAAGATGAGGCCGAAGAGGAAGGGGACCACGGGCAGGTCCGTCCAGGCCCCGATCTCGCCGCCCCATTCCCTGAAGAACGATGCGATGCCGTACAGCTCCAGGTGTTTTGCCTGGAGAAAGTAGCGCGAGGCGTCCAAGATCACTTCCGGCTCATTCCAGAGCGGCAGAACGGCTGAGAAAGAAACCGCGAACAGGAGGACCGGGTAATACCGCTCTCCGAGCTCAAGCTTCGATAAAAAGTACGCGAACGCGATCCCTCCGGCAAGGAGCAGGAAGTGCACGAACATATCGCTGTTCCGCATGGTCCATTGCCAGCTTGTAAGGGTGTTGCTGTCCAGGAAGCGGCAGGAATAGAGGATGGGGTATGCGAGGATCGCGAAAAACGCGATGAGCAGGAGGAGGTCTGTTTTTTCAAGCCTGTTCATCATGCAATCCTCTATCCCTATGAAAAAAGATTCATGGCGCGCTACACTATTGTTTCAGGATCGTGAGGACAAGGCGGCCGTTGTCCTCGGAACGCTCCGGCATGCCGCAGCCGAGCCTCTCGCAGAGGGTCATGACGCACTGGGCGGTTTTTTTGTTGTTCGTGACGACCCTGAGAACCTGGCCGGGCTCCATGGCAGCCAGGGTCTGTTGCGTCATGGTCCAGGCCGTGGGATCCGTGACACCTTGGATGTCTAAAGTTTTATCCATTTTCAACATACGTTTTTCCGGCCAACCTCAGGGAAAACTCCCACTCCCCTGCCGCGGAAAGAGACAAATACGTTCTTATCAGGTACAAGCAAGCCGAATGCCAACTCAAAACCCGCTGATTCCATGGTAAATGCGGTTCGGCAGGGACATTGCTCCAGGCCGGGACAGGTCAGCTCCTCCGGGCTTTTTCAGGAGGCCGTTTTGCCTGTTGCAATATAGCGCTCTGCGCGCTTATAATATTCCATGAACCGTCTTGTCCTGTCGGCCTTTGTCGCGTTCTGCGCCGTCTTCTGCGCCTCCACCCCGGGCCTTGCCGAAGCGGTCCTGCACCCGCCGCCCGGAGATCCTTCCTCCCTCGTGTTCATCATTCCGCCGGTGGAAAACATCAACGTAATGTACGAGAAGTTCCAACCGCTCAAAGACCATCTTGAAAAGGCCCTGTCGCGAAAGATCGTTCTTAAGGTGGCCCAGAACCACCAGGAGGCCGTCGAAAGCATCGGGACCGGCAGTGCGCACCTTGCCTATTTCGATCCCTCCACCTATTGCGAGGCGAAATCCCGGTACGGCGTGGTCCCTCTTGCAAAGACAATCATGGGCGGGTCGGCGACGTACACGAGTGTGATCGTGGCGCGAAACGATTCCCCGGTCCGGAAGATCATCGAGGCAAGGGGTCAGCGGCTCGCGCTCGGCAATATCCGCTCGTCGTCGTCCTCGCTCATCCCCGCCGTGATGTTCAAGGAAGTGGGGATCACGCTGAAGGACTTTTCCGCCGTCGATTATCTGGAACAGGAGGACCGGATCGCGCTGTCGGTGCTGACGAAACGCCATGACCTCGGCGGCCTGAGCGAGCGCGTGGCGCGCAAATATCTCGGCGACGGTCTCAGGATCGTCAAGACCTCCGAACCCATTCCCCAGTATGCTATCTGCGCCTGCGCATGCCTGTCCGACGAACTGCGCGAAGCCATCCGGAAGGTGCTCCTGTCCATCACCCAGGCGCGGAATCCGGAACTCATCTCTGCCATGAAGGACGTGGATGGGTTCACGCCGGCCGAGGACCGTGACTTCGATGTCGTCCGGGTGATGATCAAGAACCTCACGGGGAAGAATTATCTCCAGTACGGCGGGAAAACCGTCAAGGTGGCAATCCTTCCTCTCTATTCCGCCATCACGCTTTTCGACCGGTTCGACCCGCTCATGCGGTACCTCTCGAAAAAAACGGGATACGAATTTAAGCTCGTCATCCCGAAGGACTTCGAGGACTTCTTCGATACGATCAAAAGGGGTGACGTGGAATTCTCCTATTCCAACCCCTATATCTACATCCAGCTCGCCGACGGCGGGCATCTCCGGGCCTTTACCACCACCGTGGCCCCGGCGTCGGGGGACATTTTCCGCGGCATCATCATCACCCACAAAGACAGCGCCATCAGGACCCTCGAAGACCTGAAAGGCAAGGACGTCATGGTCGTATCCTATAAGTCCGCGGGAGGCTTCCTGGCGCAGAAGCTTTTTCTTCAGGAAAACGGCATCGATGTGTTCAGGGACCTGCGTCTGCGCGAGGGCAAGCGGCAGGAAGAGGTCATCCTGAACGTCTATCGACGCGCCGCCGACGCCGGCTTCGTCAGGGAAACCGCACTCGACGTCCTGCAGGAGGAGATCGATCTCAGCCGCATTCGGATTGTGGCCACGACCGCCTATATCGCCAACTGGCCCTTCGCCGCCACAAAGAGCGCCCCGGAGCAGTTGACCAGGCTGGTGCGGAAAAGTCTCATCGAGATCGACGACCGGAACATTCTGTCCGCGGCAAGGGTCGAGGGCTTCAAGGCCGCGGCGGACCGTGACTTCGACAGTCTGAGGGAGCGGATACAACGCCATGAATCCAAGTAGAATGAGCCTGGGGTTGAAGTTCTCCATTGCCGTGACGCTGTTGATCATGCTTACGATGTTCGGCGTGGCGACCCTTATCATCAGCTACCAGAAGGAATCCCTCCGGCAGAACACTTCCGAAAGCAACCTTGCCATGACGAGGAACCTGGCGCACGACGCGGAAGGGCCGCTCCTGATATACGATCCGCTCAGGCTCAGCGAACTCGTCACGACGGTCCAGGACGCCACGTCCTGCGCTTATGCGATGATCGTTGACCGGGAGGGCATCGTGGTCGCCCATACCCGGAGGGCGCTTCTCGGGTCAGGGCTGTCGGCGGATGCCTCCCCCGGGCTCATTACTGTCCTGTCCACGGGAACGGAATCGGACAGGGAATTCGCCGTCGGCAACGAACCAGTAAAAGAATTTTCCGTCCCCGTCAGGATCGGCAGCGAGATCATCGGGGTCGCCGCGGTGGCGTACTCGGTTCGCGAGATCGACGCCGCGATCGAGGCCCGGCTGAAAAATCTTAAACGCTACATTTATCTGATCACGGGAATCATCCTGCTCTTCGGCATCGCGGGCGCCTTCGCGGTCTCCCGGCTCCTGACAAAGCCGCTCAAGCGGCTCAAGGAAACCATGCTCGATGTCCAGACCGGGAACCTCAACGTGGAAGTTGAAAACCCCGGCGTCGTCCGCTGCTGGGAGCGCCTGGACTGCGGCAGGACCGACTGTCCCTCGTACGGCAGGGAGCGGTGCTGGGCCATTGCCGGCACGTTCTGCCACGGAAACGTGCAGGGGGCCTTTGCCCAGAAAATCGGGGACTGCAGAAAGTGCATTGTGTACCAGGAGTCCTGCGGGGACGAGATCAGGGAACTCGTGGAGGTGTTCAACCAGATGGTCAAGGACCTCCGGTTCAACCTTTCGGAGCTCGAAAAGGCGAACACGGAAAAGGCACGGATGGAAAGACTGTCCGCCCTCGGTGAGATGGCGGCAACGGTTGCGCACGAGACGAAAAATCCGCTCAACTCCATCCGGCTGGCCACGTCATATCTCAAGAAGAATTTTCAGGGCGAGATCCTGAGCGAGTTTCTGTCGATCATCGAAGAAGAGGTCATGCGGCTGAATGATATGACTTCGAGCTTTCTCGGGTTTTCGAAGCCCGCTCCGCTCACGCTCAGGACCTGCGAATTGAACACGATTATCAGGTCCACGGTGGAGCTCGTCCGGCAGGAGGCCACGGACCGGAACATCGAAATGGTCGTACTGACGGATGAACACATCCCGCCGGTCCAGTGCGATTATTCGCGCATGAAGCAGGCTTTGCTGAACCTGCTGATCAACGCGCTGGATGCGTCGGTTGCCGGCGACTCCATTACGATTACCACCGAGGCCGCGGCCGGCCATATGCGCCTGTCCGTTCAGGATACGGGCAGGGGGATAGGCCCGGAAGATATTGCAAATATCTTCAAACCCTTCTATACTACGAAAACGAGAGGGTCGGGCCTGGGGCTCGCCATCGTCGATCGGATCGTCAAGGAGCACCAGGGGGAGATCAGTGTGGTCAGCGCCATGGGCAGAGGAACGACATTCACGATAACGGTGCCGGTGCACGGATATGCAGGGAAATAATATTCTCGTCGTGGACGACGAAAAGAACATTCTGAAGCTCGTAACGGCCACCCTGAAAAAGGAAGGATACGGGGTCGAAACCGCCCAATCCTCGGAAGAGGCGATCGAGAAATTCAGCCGGAACGGGTACCACCTTGTCATCACCGACCTGAAGCTTCCGGGCAAGACGGGGATCGAGCTCCTGGGGTACGTGAAATCGCGGGAACCCGACGTCCCGGTCATCGTCATCACGGCATTCGGCACCATCGAAAACGCCGTCGAGGCGATGAAAAAAGGCGCCTTCAACTATCTCACCAAACCCATCAACGTCGACGAACTGCTCTCGGTGGCCAAGGAGGCCATCGAGAAGTACGAGCTGAAGCGGGAGAACCTCGCCCTCAAGTCGGAGTTGAAGGAAAAGTACACCTTCAGCGCCATCATCGGCAAGAGCGCGCCCATGCTGGAGGTCTTCAATACCATCCGCATGGTAGCGAAGACCCAGTCGAACATCCTCATTGTGGGAGAGAGCGGCACGGGCAAGGAACTTGTCGCCCGCGCCGTCCACTATGATTCCGACCGGGCCGGGGGGCCTTTCGTTACCATCGACTGCGCGGCCATTCCGGCGGAGATCATGGAGAGCGAGCTCTTCGGCCACGAGAAAGGGGCATTCACCGGGGCGCACGAAAAGAAGGCGGGGCTCCTCGAACAAGCGAACAACGGCACAGTTTTTTTGGATGAGATCGGCGAGTTGGACCTCAATCTCCAGAAGAAACTTCTTCGTTTCCTCCAGGAGAGAGAGATCCTGCGGGTCGGGGGCATCAACAGGATCAAGCTCAATGTGCGCATCGTGGCCGCGACGAACAAGGACCCCGAACAGGAGGTCGCGGCAAAACGGTTCCGGGAAGACCTGTTCTACCGGTTGAATGTCATGACGATCAAAATGCCGCCCCTGCGGGAGCGGAAGGACGATATCCCCCTCCTGGCGCACCACTTCCTTGAAAAAATGAACCAGATCGAGGGAAAACACATCCAGGGGCTTGACGAAGCCATGATGGATGCGTTGCTCAGGTATACCTGGCCCGGCAATGTGCGGGAGTTGGAAAATGTAATTGAGCGCGCCAGGAGGGGGA
>JAXIPA010000165.1:0-10908 GCA_045403145.1 Nitrospirota bacterium
AAAAAGCGCCAATAAGAATTTAAATAAGGTAGCTCAGGACGTGGGAGTTAAAAGATACGGCCTATTCCACGATGCTGGGTATACAGGACTATATGAAATGGGCCTCTCAAGTATAAAAAATAAAAAGGGCATTCCCCCGAACGAAGATTTAATGGACCGAGCAGGCAGGGCAGAACTGGCCGCTAACGAGTTTCGTATAACTCAAACGGAAGGTAAGCTGGTTCGTGGTGGAATAAAAGGTGAGAAAGAGGCTATACGGACTCACCATGAGGTAGGCAGAGAAGTGAGGGCGGTTATTAAAAAATTAAACGGTATCATGCCAGAGGAACTGCCAGCAGAGGAATCTCTAAAAAAATTAATCAAAAATCGCGCAACAAAAGAAATAGAAAACAAACAAACTACTAATATAGAGTAATAATTAGTTCTTTTTACCCCAACGGGTATTAGCCGCCTTCTGCGCTATTTCCTTACGCTTCTTCGCAGTAAGGCTCTCTGCCCTAGCCTTTCCGCCTTTCAAGCCGCCTAGCCGCCCAAGTGCTACGGCGGCTGGGTTTTTTTCTGGTTTCGATGCCGGTTCTCCAGTAGCCTCCTCGACAATCCGAGCCGCAATCTGGTTAATGTCTATTCCTATTTTTTTCTTCATGCCTAATAATAGCATGAACGGTCAAGCATAATCAAGCCTAAGAATTTTCAAACTGACCCACTACCCTCGTTAGGCATGGTGAAACTTTATATTGATGAAGTTGGAAGAGTGTGTAGAGAAGATGACGGGGTGATGATGGAAGAGACGGCACGTGTCGAGCGGATTACTTTATAACACTACTCCCCTAAAAGTCCGGAAACATCTTTAAAGAGATCTGTTTGCCGTCTTCCGTCGTTGTCTTTGCATGGAGGATCCCCCCTTCGATGTAGGCAAGCTCGAAGTTTGCGAATCCCCGCGACACGAAATTCCTGGCATCAGCCGGGCAGCCGCCTTCACAGCCGGCAATGCCCTTAACCATTTTCGGCAAAAGACCGCGAATGTCCAGTCCCTTAGGACCGGCCCCCTGCGTGGAAAGGAAGGACTCTATCCGGCCCACCAGGGAATCTATGTCGATACGAAAGGGATTATCGATCGTGATTGATAATGACTTGCCGCCTGTGCTTACATCCAGCTCCATGCGTTACCTCCGCTATCACATAGCCGCCGACTCTATTCAATCCGCCAGCTGCCGTTTAAATAATCGTGATTTTACTTTTGTGATTGTACAGAAAATCGCCGCGTTATGCAATAAGGATATGCCCTGTGAGGGGAGGAAGAGTTCGTGACAGAAAAAGCCGGTGAATATCCTCCCTGCAATCACACGCTTTCCTGATTCGCTCATCCGGAGCGAATCAGCCGCTCGACTTGCTCAAAAAAAGTCATGAGCTCTGTTTCCGTATTATAAAAATGTGGCGATATTCGTAGGCCGCCGCCGCGGCTGTTGACCATGATCCCCCTGCCCCGCAAAGCGTCCCGAATCCCGGCCGGATCAAAATCGCCGGCTATGGTGATGTTCCCTCCCCGCTCAGACGGCGCTTTCGGCGTCAGGACCGCATATCCCCTTCCCTCCGACTCTCGAATGATCACCTTGCCCAGGCCGAGCACTCGGTCCTGAATGTTCTCGATCCCGACCTCGAACAGGAGGTCGATCGCTGCGCCGAGCCCGATGATTCCCATGAGGTTCATCGATCCCTCCTCGAATCTCAGCGCGTCCGTTTTCAGACAGAAGTCGGGGTGGTCGAAATCGAACTCGTTCTGAACGCACTTCCATCCGATGAGCGGCGGGGTGAGGCGTTCCACGAGCTCCCGCCTGCAATAGAAAATGCCGATGCCCTCAGGGCCGAGAAGCCACTTGTGGGCGTCAGCGGACAGGAAGTCGGCATGATATTTTTTTACATCCATAGGGAGAACGCCGAGGCTCTGGATCGCGTCAACGCAGAAAAAGACGCCTTTCCTTCTGCAAAGCTCCCCTGTCCTCGCAAGGTCGATCCGGAACCCGTTCGAGAACTGGACCGAGCTTACGGCAAGGAGGCGCGTTCTTGAATCTATGAGCCGCTCGATGTCTTCGACCAGTATCCTTCCTCCTTGTGACGGGACGAACTTGACCTCAACGCCTTTTCGCTTAAGATTCACCCAGGGATAGATATTGGAAGGGAACTCCTTTTCATTGATGAGAACGTTGTCGCCGGGCTTCCAGTCGAGCCCCTCGGCGACAATCGAAAGGCCGTGCGACGTGTTCTTCACAAAGGCGACCTCTTCAGGCTCGGCACGGATAAGCCGCGCGCATGCCCGTCTGATTTCGACTACGCGCTGCGCCCACCGCGGATAATGAAACGCGCCGCCCTCCGTTGATTCGGTCAGGAATTGCTCGATCGCCATTTTTACTCTGACCGACACGGGGGCCACTCCGGCGTGGTCCAGGTAGATGTATTTTCCAGTCACAGGGAACTCTCTGCGATAGGATTCAAAAAAAAGGTCGTCCATATGATTGTCGTTGGCTGCCCTTCCCGGAATGCTCTATCGGGAATCAAGCGTCTTTGATTTCCTCTTGATATACTCTTCCTTCTCTTTCCTCTTGAGAGACTTTATTCGGCATTCTTTTTTCAGCGCCGTCGATTTGTTCAGGCAGCGCTCTTGATAAACGAGCCTTACCGGAAGGCGGCTTCTCGTGTAGCGCGAAGCTGTTCCGCTGCCGTGTTGCGCGACGCGCCGTAAAAGATCGTTGGTGATGCCGGTGTACAGCGTATTGTCACGGCATTTGAGGATGTAGAGCTGCCAGCGGCCGGGCCGGTTTTTTGGTTGTTTCTGCATAGGCGTGTGTTTTTGAATGCAATGTGAGCGAAGCCAGAGTTTAGCAGACAGAGCGGGCGTTTGTAAACCGAATTTACAAGTATTCATTCTGTTCTTTAAAGAGATTCGTCAAAGCGCCTCGACTCACGCTCGTCCCGCTTCGTGATCGATCAGCGGATCGGCCAGAAGTATTACATAAAAATAGGAATACCATGGTCGCATGAATAGTTGCAGCATTTGTTGACAATCATAAACGGCGTGATATAGTAGTAATAGATTGATGAAGTTGTATGGAAGAGAGGTGACAAAAATGAAGACAATTCTTTCTATATTGACAGCAATGGTGTTTGCACTTTCTTTTGGATTAGCCTTCGCGGATGAGTGGCCGGTAGACCAGAGCGGCAAATTTATCGGCACTGAATTGCGCGACGAGGCTTTTCCGGCGCAGCAGACAGAGGTAAGGATGGGCGCAGCCGCGGGCGGTTTCCGTGAAGAGAAGGCTGACAAGGGTACAATGATCTGGGAAAGCCTGTTCAGCGCTTCCCGGGGCGCAGACCTGCCGGATCCCTATGGAGGGTTTTTCAAGCATGAGATGACAGTAGGGGCGGGCGGTGTGGCAGCAGGCGGTTACCGGGCAGAAGTAGCGGGCAGGCATGAGGACAAGGGCAGCGTAATTTATGACAGCCTTCTTGGTTCTCGCGGAGGTACAGATATCGCCTATTAACAAGACTCGCTTCTTTCAATCGTAATGGAGTGATCGATTGAGAGGTGATGGAAAGAAGTGAAATGCCTCAAATGTAAAACAAGCAGGCTGTAATCCAGCCTGCTTGTTTATTTTGTGCCATCCGGCAGAGGAGCGTAAAAAAAGCCGGTCATAAATTGATGCTTTCATAAAAAGTCGAAAATCGCCGCAGGACCGTCATTCCGGCTTGTCCGGAATCGTTTCTTTTCAGACTGTTATATGGCAACATGATTCCCGGCACCCTGCACTACGCTTCGCTCGTAACCGCTGGGTGCAGGCAAGCGGGAATGACGACTTTTTACGACTTCATCATAAATTGACCGGCCCGGCGAAACACAAAGAGGTCCGTTATGGGAAGAGCGCTCCCTGCGTGACGCCGTGGTTCGTAGCAGCATCATACTCCTTCTGTTCCTGATCCAGTTTTTCCATCCGCGCACGGTACATCGCCCGCACTCTTCGGTCGAGCTCCGCGCACGTCGAAGCGGGCGGCATTGCGGCCACGGCGCGGGAAAGTTTTTCGGCAGCCTCCACAGCGATGTCGCGATGTCCGTTCTCATGCATGGTGAGGTTCTTCATGTATTGGTCCCATCTTTCCACCAGCTGCGGGGAAGCATCCTGAGTCCGCGCCCATTTGGGATAACGGAAGAGTATTTCAATGGTCACCCTGAAGGAATCAGCGGCACAGGATTGAGGGGCGTTGTCATATCCGTAATCCCAATTCACGTTCCACGTGGTGACAGCATCGTACTTTTTCCCGTCGCTCCACTGTATGCATTTCTTTTTAATGTCGCACTGTAACTCTTTTTCGTTGCAACCGCAAACCTCGTAGTATTCGTATTTTTCCGTCACCACAGGGGGAACAACGCTGTTTTTCATCCGGGGACGGACGTCGGTGTCAATATTCGCGACGGCAAGCCCGGATTCACCCGCGGACGCCGAGAGGGCTGTAGTCGCGAGTAGAAGAAAAACAACGACTCCCTTGATGATTTTAGGAATTGACATGATGCTCAGGATTTCATCCGTCCTTTGCCGGGAAGGGGAGGATATGAAAACTGTTTGGATCCTTTTCATGATCGAACCTCGGGAGTACTAATACCCGGTTAATGAGAAAACGCTCAAAACATTGAGCGCGCGACTATTCGAGTTGTTACGGTATTTTTTTGATAATACTGAAATATTTTACAACTTTCAGCAACTGGATTCAACAGTGAAATGTAAGGAAAAAGGTGTCGGCAGCACGAAAAAGGATTATAAGACCAAAGGATTGGACAATAACAGCGTAAGGCTTCATTCCTCATGAAACCTTGCAAGGTCATAGAGCAAGGCATTGTCCCCAAAAGTTGGAAACCTCCCTTAAGATACTCCCGGAGACCAGTTCGACCGCGTCGGACACGAACCAATCCTTCGGCATCGAACGGGAATAGCCTGGCTGCACAAAACGGTTGTCCATCAGAACTATGAGGCCGTGGTCGGTCTCGGAGCGGATCACTCTCCCGGCAGCCTGGATCGCCCTGGCCATGGCGGGGATAGCATAGGCGTAGTCAAAGCCCGCGCCGTATTGCCGTTGGTAATACCCCCGCATCTCTTCGCGCTCGATATCGAAATTCGGGAGCGGAGGCCCGATCACGAATGCGCCGATCGCCATCTCGCCGGGATAGTCCACACCCTCGGAAAAGGTCCCTCCCTGCACCGCAAACAATATCGTCGGAGCAACCCCCTCCCGAAGATGGTCCAGGACTGCTTCCACCCGGGATGCTTTCATGTCCCGTTCCTGCCGAAGAACGGTGAAACCTTTCGGCGGCTCAAAAAGGGCGATGACCCGTTCAAGGAACTCGAAGCTCGGAAAGAAGGCGAAATAATTTCCCTTCCGCAACGCGGCTATTCTTTGAATGGCATCGGAAATTTTTAGATAGTTCCTCTCGCGTTCCGAGTACCTGGTTGATATCTGGGGGATGATAAGAAGCTTGCGGCGTTCTCTGGGGAAGGGGCTCTGAAATTCGCATGTCTTCACAACCTCGGGGTCGATCCCGGAAAGCCTCGCGAAATAATCAAAGGGTTTTAACGTGGCCGAGAAACCCGCTACCTGCTCGTAATCGTCATAGCGCGTCTTCAGCATGGCCGAGGCATCGCAGCAGGTGATTTTCACGATGCCGCCGGAGAGATGGGGGTGAAAGGTCGTAAAGAACTCCTGCCTGCCTGGATCGCCCGCGTACTCGAGGGCTTCTGTGAATTCGGCCCAGTAAAAGCAGAGTCTCATGATGGCATCGCGGGGCCGGATCTCAACGTCGGAGTCGAGGTATCGGGACAGAAAGGCACGAAGCTTCGCGTCCTGCTCATGAAAGGGGGCTGCCGACAAGTCGATCTTCGCCGGTTTTGAACTTTCTTCAGGCCGGCAGGAAGCAATCACCTGGATGCAGCTATTCAGAAGTTCTTCAGCCTCGTGCCGGAAGCGAGCGGCCGCCGTCCGAAGCTCGTCGCGCATATTTTCGAGCGCGATCGTGGAGAGGGAAGGGGAGTAGTAGTCCATGGCACGGGCTGGGAGATTATGGGCTTCATCGATCACGAGGTTCGGCTTTCCCTTCTGGTCAATTCCGAGCTCCGTCATTCTGCCGAAGGCTGAGCGGGGCGCAAAGACGTAGTTGTAATCGCAGATCACGATATCCGCTTCCTGAGCCCCGTCAAGCTGCAGTTCAAAGGGACAGACCTCATATTCCTCACCCAGGTCCCGGAACATGCGGGCCTTGAGCCTTCTCTTTTTCGCGAGGACATCCAGAATCCCGTGCTTGTGGACCTTTGCGTAGTAATCCCGGGCATATTCGCAGTAATCGGGATTGCAGAGCGGTTCATTCTTGAAGCAGATCTTGCCTTTTGCAGTGATGGTAAGGGACTTGATCTTCGAGCCCCTGTCCTGGAAACGCATGACCGCGTCTTCGGCAACCGAGTGCTGACTGTTCTTCGGCGTGACGTAGACCACCTTCTGGCCCCGGCCCAATGCCTCCCGTAGAAGGGGATAGAGCACTCCCGCGGTCTTCCCCAACCCGGTGGGGGCCTGGATCAGCATCGGGTTTTTCGTCTTCATATTCTGCTCGACGGACTCCATGAGCTCGATCTGGCCGGGACGGGGGTTCTCGAAAGGGAAGGCGAAACCCGCGGCGATCTTCTTGCGCCTGTGGGATCGTTTTTCGGCTTTTCCGGCGTCTGCAACAAGTTCGGCAAGACGAAAATCCAGCCATCTTTCATAGGCTGTGAGATCGAGTGTCTGCTCGATATCAAAGGATTCGCCGTTGCGGGTAGAGACGAGATGAAAGGAGAGCAGGGGAACAGCCTCGTGTTCGAGCCAGTGGAAGTAGCCGTAGGTCAAGAGCTGCAGGCAGTAAGGGTGGTCCATTGGGCTGCCGGAAAGCCCGCGCGCAAGGTCCCGGATATTGAAACCGGTCTTGATCTCCTCGATCCTCGGGGGATCGCGCCGGAATATCCCGTCCATCCGGCCGTTGATGCGGAACCCGTACTTCTCTTTTTCAAATTCCCGGCTTATCAGGACTTCGGCTTCATATGAAGGATCGGATTTCGCCCTCTTCCGCTGCACGCGGGCATGGATTTCTTGCCCTTCAGAGGCGGCGCGTCCGTACCCCGAATGGGCCTCTATGCTCCCGGTCCTGGGAACGGGCAGGGCGAAATCGCGGAGCGCGATGGGGATGAGTTTAAATTCAGCCTTCATACCAAATATGAAACCGCTATTAATGCAGAATGAAACCGTCGGCTGTTAAAAATATTGGCTGATCCCAACCATGAAATCCAGCCCGTTGCCGTTGAATTCCTTTACACTGCTTTTCAGAAAATCGACGGAACCCGTCGCGCCGTTATCCGTCACCGACTTCGCCTTATATTTCACAAAATACATCCTGGCGCCGACATTAAGCGACGTGTTCCGGCCGATGAACCGCTCGAACTCACCGGTCAAATGGACCCCGGGCGAATTTTTGTATTTGACGACCGTATGCCTTCCTCCGGCGTCTCTCGTGTCTATGTCAAGTTTCCCGTTGATATATGCTCCGAGTCCGGCGCCGAACTTGAGCTGGCCCGTATCCGAAGTCGGCATTTTGTACTTCATCGTTGCCAGGAGGAAGGATCTCGCGAAGAAGCCTTCCGCATTTGACACGGCGGGTGTTATCGCGGACACTTGCGCACCGAGATCGAAATCCAAATCCAGGTTCCGCGAAAGTCCGTATCCGAATCCCACGCCCACGCCAAGTCCGCCGGCGCCGCTGATTGAGACCCGGTCTCCGTTCGTTGTTGTTCCGACATCAGTCGAATCAAACCCGAAACCGAGGTCACCCGTCAGGAAGAGCCTCATCCTGCCCGCGGTGTCGACCAAGGGCGGGGGCGGGGGAGGTACCTGCATCTCAAGTTGCGGCTCCGGCTGCGTCTCCTGCGCCAACGCGGGCCCGGCTGATTGCAAGGCGATTGCTCCGGAAACGATGACACCGAACAACGATCTTAAAAAGAATGTCTTGTTCATGATTCCCCCCCACTGCAATTTGGTTGGATGCTGTCTCTTACGAGAACAGCATAAAGGTCCTTTGCCAGAGTCTATCATGGCCCCACTTCAACCCGCCCTATTGACTGACTGTTAGCGGAAGGACAATATCAGGGCGAATCGGGGCACTTGATGTTTTTTCCCTCACTCCACCCCTTGACCGCATCAATAATCGGTTGCCACGTCGGGAATGAAGGACTGTATATCGTCATTTGCGTTTTGGAGGAAGACGCCTCCTTAATATCCGCGAGGAACACATACGCTCCTCCTTTGGGCGATCCTACCGCCGCGGGAATATGCTCCTCCTGAATGAACATTTCGGCCTTGGCTTTTCCGCTCATTCGAACGTGGGGATGGTAGACGACCGAGTTCGTTCTCGATGAAGCGCCGGCCCGGGTGGTGGATGCATAACCAAACTGTAAACATTCCTTTGATTTGCGTTCTAAATCCTTTACGACAACGGAAAGATTTCGATTAATGGTATGTGATTCTTCTTTCATCATTGCCGGGTGACTCTGCATAGCCTCACGAAACTCGTTCACCGACTTGGGTGCCGGAACACACGAGGCAAGCAAACACGGAACAACTAAGATGATTAATTTTCGCATGGATTCCTCCTGAAAAGTTAGAGCAAAAAATAACGCGCGGATGAGGCGCGACGGTTCTATCGTCGCGCTCGATCCGCTGGTTGGGACTTCTTTCTGGTCTTTCGATTACTCGCAAGATCAAGCAAAGCATTAGGATGTTTTTTCGCGACTTGCAGTAATACGCGCGCTGGTCCTTCGGGTTTACGTCTTCCCTGTTCCCAGTTACGAAGTGTTGCCGTGCTGATGCCCATAAGGATGGCAAACTTGTCCTGTGAAAGACCGTATTGTTCGCGTATCTTTCGTACTTCGGATTCGGGAAAAGTGAAGGTTCGTGAAGGTTTCATGACGCGTTTCATGATCGCGCCACCCTGTTTCACGCTTTGGAGCAGCTCATCAAAAAGTTCTTTTTTCATTTTAATTCTCCTTCCACTAGTTTCTTCAATTGTTTCAGCTGATCCGGCGTTAAATCAGCCTGTTCGTTTTTGGGAAAAGCGAACAACATCAGGATGACTTCGTTAGAAACAAACCAATAATAGATGACCCTTGCTCCGCCACGTTTCCCCCGGCCACTCGCGGACCAGCGGAGTTTTCGCAACCCACCGCTGCCCGGAATGATTTTGCCTGCATCAGGCCTTTGAACAAGTTGGGCCTGCAATAGGCGATATTCATCATCACCGAGGATATCTTGAATGCGACGTGTGAATATTGGGGTCTCTATTATTACCATGGCCAATTATACGCCAATGGCGCATAGAAGGCAAGCGGATATTTTGAGTCGAGGGAAAACGCAACTTTCGGACTGCTAAAATAATGAGGAAACGGATCAATCAGTAAAGGTATATTCAATGACCAATTGACCCGCAGAAACATTGCTCGGCCGATATCTCAACTCCATGGAATCTGAATACCAGTCACCGCCCCAGGTAAAATTGACCTCGCCTTTCAAGTGTTCTGTTTTATATGGAGCGCCATTTAGCATAAGCACAAGTTCAGCTTCGCCATCTAATTTCCCATAGCAATGGATGCCCATGGAGTAGACATTCTTGTGGCTCCGTATTTTTTGCAGTAGCAGCAATTGTGACTTCTTCAGGTCTGTTATTTCGAGGATCGCGGCTGACCCGCCGGGTGATGTTTGCCCGGACGGTAGCCGCTGGTTAGCTTATGCCGGGTTTCGTTGTTCCCAGCCACCTTACGGAATCAGGACCTTGAAAGGTTAATAAAAAAGATCATGGTATTCCGGCGATTCCAATGAGAGAAGTTGAACCGGTTCCAACGGGAATGGTTGCGACTACCGTGTTGTCTGTTGAATTGACGACATAGATGTTGGCACCGTTAACTGTATTTGCGATTACATATACCTGGCCAACGGAAGGAATCACTGCAACTCCCTTCAACGAAGCCGAAGGCATCTCGATTGGTACTGGAGACGCCAAGGTGTTTTCGGTATCAATGACATAGACAGTAGAGCCGCTCACTGAGCCAGCGGTTACGAATGCTCTGTTCGCGGATGGATTTACCGCAATTCCCGTCAGCGTGGTTGAAGGAATGCCAATAGGGATTGTAGCAGTCACCGTACTGTTTAAGGTGTCGATGGCATAGACAGTAGCGCCGCTCACAGAGCCGGCGGTTACGAATGCTCTGTTTACGGACGGGTTTACTGCAATTCCCGTCAGCGAGGTTGAAGAATTCCCGACAGGGATTGTAGCGGTCACCGTACTGTTTAATATGTCAATGGCAAAGACTGTAGAGCCGTTTATTGAACCTGAAGCTATATAAACCGCATTGGCCGTATTTTGAGTAGCGGTAAAGTTTATGCTGCTGATATTTGCTCCGTTTATTATCTGCGTGCTGCTTGTCGGATTAAAAGTATAACCGGACATAGTCGGTGTAATGGTATAGCTTCCATTGACAAGACCTGTAATATTATAATCTCCTACGGTACCTGTAGTGGCCGTTGCAGCACTCGAACCTGTAACGGCCACCGTCACACCCGCAATCCCGGTGCCGGACAACTCAACTACTTTGCCTGATATGGAATAACTGCCGCCTGTAGCGCACCCGGTACCCTGGACACAAGATAAAACTTACGCAGCTGCCTTCAGTTGAAACTCATCGAAGGCCTGTCGCGGGCTTTTAAACCCAAGTTTCTCTACGTGCCAGTACCTGTTGTATCGATCCATGAAGTCCGAAATCGCTTTCCTGAGTTCCTCGATGTTTTGGTACAAACGGC
>JAXIPA010000082.1:0-12442 GCA_045403145.1 Nitrospirota bacterium
AAACTTGGGTTTAAAAGCCCGCGACAGGCCTTCGATGAGTTTCAACTGAAGGCAGCTGCGTAAGTTTTATCTTGTGTCCAGGGTACCGGGTGCGCTACACGAGGCAGAGAAGGCAAGATGGCAAGAACGGCAACAAAGAAGAACACTATCAGGAAACCGCATGTTTTCACGTTCGATCCTCCTTCTACTATAAAGTGTTCTGGTTAGTTATGAAAAAATGCTGATGGAATTACTGCTGGAGCGGATTCAAGATATCATAACGGTAAAAAAAACAAGCAGCATGTTCAGCCTATTAGCTAGCATTAAGAGATCATCTGCTTTTATTCACATGATTCATGAATCTCGAAACAGATTTTTGTCGGCTAAGTATACCGATTTTTTCAGTTAAAGCAACTACCCGTTCGGGTAGGTACCTTGTTTGTCGATACGTTAATTTTATGGCTGACTGAACAAAGGTGTGATACGAAGATAGTGCGAGTTTATGCGAGTAAAATCATCATGTCAATAAAATTGGGCGAAAGAGGCGGGGTATTTTAAGGGTATAGGAATAAGCGAACATTTTGAAACATAATGCAGCTATCCTTTTTTCACTAAATTTTCGCTTTCCTTTTTCTTGCTGAACGAACTCGTCACGTCCTCGAAGGCCGTCATGGCGGCCATGGAGCCGTGCGCAACGGCGACCGCTATCTGTTTCGGCGCGCCCGTGATGTCTCCGGCGGCATACACGCCGGGCTGCGACGTTCGCATGGTCAGAAGATCGGTCTTGATGTAACCCTGGTCATCAAGATCGAGGCCGAGCTGAATCGCCAGCTCATTGTTAGGGACATATCCGATGGCGACGAACACGCCGTCCACGGGCATTTCGTTCACCGCGCCGGATTTTTTGTCCTCGATCTTGATGGCCTTGACGATCTTGTCACCGGTGATCTCGCGCACCTCGCTGTCCCACAGTGCGGCGATGCCGGACTGCTTGAAGCTCTCCTGGAGCCGCGCCTCCGCCCGGAGCGCGTCCCGCCAGTGGATGAGTGTAACCTTGGCGCCAAGATTGTGGAGATAGAGCGCGTCCGTGATTGCCGTGTTGCCGCCGCCCACCACGATCACCGATTTACCGTCCTTGAAAAAATAGCCGTCGCAGGTGGCGCAGTAGGAGACCCCCCTGCCGTAGAACTTCTGCGCGCCTACGGCCTCCAGCACACGGTTGCCTACGCCAGTTGCGATGACGAGTCCCTTGGTGTGATAGATGGCGTGGTTCGTCTTGAGAGAAATCCTGCCATCCTCCCGCTCTTTCGCCACTTCGGTCACGTATTCGCCGATGTGGATCTCGGCATACTGCGCCGCCTGCTGGGCGATGAGGTCCACGAGGCTCTTACCACCGATGCGCATGAACCCCGGGTAGTTCTCCACGACCGGGGTGATTGCTATCTGGCCGCCGAGGTTGCTTTTTTCGATTACAATGCTGTTGAGCCCCGCGCGCACGGCATAGATCGCCGCAGTAAGGCCCGCCGGACCGCCTCCGACGATGACGAGGTCCTTCTCCACGGGCTCGCCGGAGATCTGGGTTGAGGCGACCTGGGGCTCCTTAAGCGTGAGCAGCGATTCCAGGAACAACGGCTCCGGCTGGAGGCCCGCGCCGGTGAAGGTATTGTTCATGAAGGTTTGCGGGACGGCGAGGGAGCCGAGACTCTCGGCAAGGTCCTGGTTCTCATAAATCTCGACAGCCTCGGCAGATATGAGATCCGGCTTGACGATCGCCGCTGAAAAAGCGGCCAGGACCTGCTGCGGGCAATAGGGGCAGGTGGGGCTCACGAAGACCTGGATGTCCCGCTTCTCGCGGAGCTGCTCGCGGACTTTCGCGGCGGCGGGTTCGGTCAGCAGGGTGTTGCCCGTGGACGCCATCATGAGGGCGATGAGGAATGAGCGGCCCTCTTCGCCAACCGGTGCGCCGGTATAGCGGATGCGATATTTGTCCGGGGCGATCAGCACCGTGGGCGTGCGAGTGACGTTTCGTTTGACCGACTGCTCATCGCCCACGGTATGGAATGAAACCTTCAACTTGTCCGTAAGTTCGGCAAGCGCCTTGATCAGCGCCACGGCCGCCTTGTTGAAATCATCGTTCCTGCCGCTCTTCGTATAAACCTCGATGATGACAGGCTCTTTCAGCCCTTCATTGAAGGTTTCCCGGATGGCCTGTTTTACGTCGTCGGGGATTATTTCCTGTTGTGCCATTTAGAACCTCTCTCAGATCACATAAGACAGACAACAGATGTCAGACTGTATCACAGTCTCTGCTCTGTTATCTGTTCTCTGAAATCTGCTTCATTTGATCCTCTGCGAAATCGCTTTGAACTCCTCCGTGCCCGCCACCTTCAACAGCTGGAACAGCACCGTCTCGGTGCAGGTCACGACAGCGCCCGCATCCCGCATGAACTCGATGCCCGTGCTCCAGTTCTCCTCGGTGCGGGAGCACACCGCATCCTGCACGAGGTGCACGTTCACACCCGCCCCGAGCAGCCCGAGGCATGTCTGGAGTACGCAGATGTGCGTCTCCATGCCGGCTACAATCACGGTTTTTTTGTTGTGGACCTTCAATTCCTCCAGAAAACCGGACTGGCCGCAGCAGTCAAAGGTGATTTTCTCGATCGGTGCGTTCTCCGGAAGGACCGATCGAAGCTCGGGTACAGTCCTGCCCAGACCTTTTGGATACTGCTCGGTCACGACGACCGGCATCTTGATCATCTTCGCCAGCTCGATCAGATGCTGGCTGTTCTTAACGACTTTGTCCCTCTCCCTCATCACGATTGCCAGCCGTTCCTGGATATCGATGATCAGCAGCACCGCGTCTTCTTTGCTCAGAATAAAGTTATCAAGCCCCATCCGATTCCTTGCTCCCTCAAGAAAATCTTTGTGCTACCGGACTCATTCCGCAATCCGCATTGAATTTTCCCGGCAAACTGCCGGTCTTATATTCCTCAGGAGCCGCCTTCATAGCCCACGGTCACCTTTCCGTCTTCGACAATGACCGGACTTTCCGCGCGCCCTTCGAGTATTTCAGCATTTCATCCAGCTTCGAACTGTCCGCCTTGACATCGTAGTACACAGAGTTGGCATGGTAGACCGACCTGGCCTTGTCAGTATGCGGTCAACCTGCTTTCCCGAAGATGATCACCTTCTCTGCCATGGTCGCCTCCTCACAGGTGAGATAAAATGCCATACTCCTATAATATCATTTTACCCATGCAAAAGTAAACCGTTTGAGATACAATCGCAGGTAACATGCAAAGAGGAACAAATCCCTTGTCCGAACTGTCTTATACGGTAGAGAATGCCGCTGCGCCCGCTCCGGACGACGATGCTGCGCTCGTTTCGGCCTCTCAGGAGGGCGATCTCGAAGCCTTTGAACGACTGGTCGTCAAGCACCAGAAAAGGATGCTGAATGTCGCCTTTCGGCTGATCAATGATTATGACGATGCCTGCGAGGTCGTTCAGGATGCCTTTGTCTCGGCCTTAAAAAACATACAGACTTTCCGGGGCGATGCTAAATTTACGACTTGGCTCACGACAATTACCCTGAACCTCTCAAAGAACCGGCTCAAACAGATAAAGAGCCGGCGGGGTCTTGAGGCCTTCTCGCTGGATGAGCAGGTCCAGACAGCTGACGGGCGGATGACCATCGAACCGCCATCAAAGGAACCGTCAATACTGGACCGACTGGAAGCGCGGGATGTCCGAGTGAGGGTACAGGACTGCATCAAGGCGCTGGAGCCGGACTTCCGAGAGGCGCTGGTGCTCCGCGATTTGCAGGATTTTTCCTATGAGGAGATCGGCAGCATGCTCAAGGTCAGGGAGGGTACGGTGAAGTCGAGACTTTTCAGGGCGCGCGAGATGGTCAGGGACTGTTTGAAACGCGTGATGGGGAAACTGTAATGGAGCACAACGACGCCCGACATAAGCTTTCCGAATATATAGAGGGTTCAATCGCTGCCGAAGAAAGAGCGGAGATCGAAGCTCATCTGAAGACCTGCTCTGCTTGCACCGACGCGCTCCGGGAACTGCAGAAGACCGTCGAACAGATCAAGTCCATCGAAGAGGTGGAGCCGCCGGCATGGATGACAAAGAAGATCATGGCAAAGGTGCGCGTCGGGGCGGAAGAAAAGAAAAGCCTGTTCCAGAGGCTCTTTTTCCCGCTTTCCGTCAAACTGCCGATACAAACTGTAGCCGTCCTGTTCCTTACCGTGACGGCCTTCTATATATACAGGAACATCCAACCGGCTCCGGCACCGTCCGAAGGACCGATGCAGGACTATGCGGCAAGGAAAGAAGCTCCGCAGGCTGCTGCTCCTGCCAAAGAGCAAACGATATCTCCGGAACCGCCCGTCAGTGTAAAAAAAGTGCCGCAGTCTCCTGAGTATAAATCGCTGGACATGAAGTATGAATACGAGAAACCATCGCCTCCCGCGGCGTTGGGCAGGGCTGCTGAATCCGCGCCTGCGGCGGCAAAAGCGGAAGAACAGTCCAAACTGCACGATGACTCTTTCCGGGGACAAAGCCTTGCTAAAACTCCGGCTGGCGAATCTGCCGGATATGCTGACAGAGCGCAGGAGGAATACGGCGGGACCTTTAGGCAAGAGCGGGCGAAACCATCGGTCGGACCATTTCCCCCGGAAAAGAGAGCAAAGGCCGCCGCGCCGCCTCCGCAAGCGAGGGCCATGACGACAGTTGAAGAAACGAAGAAAATCAAGCTGTCTCTCGCCGCTCCTGACGCAACCAGGGCCGGTCAAGAAATCGAAAAAATCGTTACCCAACTCGGCGGACGGATAGTTGAAAAGAATACCATCACGCCTGCGATCACCATCTCTCTTGATTCAGACAAACTGAAAGAACTGAGCGCCAGGCTCCGTTCGGTTGGGGAGTTGAAGGATAAAGAAATGCTTTCATTGGATCATCGAGGTACTTTGCAGATTGAGATCGTGATTCTCAAAATAATGCCCCAGCCCTGACACCCGTCGGCAAGCTTTTTCGAATCACCGGCTGAGTTTCGAAGAAGACTCAATTACCTTTACAAATGACTTCACAAGGGTGGAAGAATTATCGCTGTGCCAAACAACGGCAAGTTTTACCGTTGGAGGAGATCCTGACAAGGGTATGTACTGCACGCCCGGCCGTCTGATATTTTTTATAAAATCCGGAAGAAGACAGGCCCCCAGCCCGGAAGCCACGAGACCTAAAACTGTTTGTACATTACCCGCCTCCTGCGCTATTCTGGGACTGAACCCGGCAGAATGGCACAAGCTGATAAAAGCATCGCGAACAACCGGCTCTGATAATCGGGTATTCGCTATGAAAGGCTCCTGAGCCAGCTCCCTGATATGCAGCGATTTGCGGCCCGAAAGAACGTGTTTTTTGGGCAGTACAACCATCAAAGGCGCTTGTGTGAGCAGTCGAGATGCAAGCAGGGAATCTTGAGTATCTAAATAGAGGAATCCAACGTCAATGCGCCTGGCATGAAGCGACTTTATCTGTTCTGCTGTATTAAGCTCCTGCAGTACAAGTTCTACGTCCGGAAAGCGTTCACGGAATGATCGTAACCCTTCAGGCAAAAAAGTATGTACCACTGACCCCACAAACCCTACCGTAAGACGTCCAGCCTGTCCTTGGTAAATCCTTCCGGCAGTTTCAGCAGCCTTTTCAACATGCAGCAGGATCTGCTGGGCTTCTTTAAGAAAATAAATACCGGCATCAGTCATCTGTATGGCTCGCCTGGTCCTGTCAAAAAGCTTTACCCCAAGCTCATCTTCCAGATTCATGATCTGTTGACTCAGCGGCGGCTGAGCAATATGAAGCCTTTTGGCAGCCCTTCCAAAATGCATTTCCTCGGCCACTGCGACAAAATATTTGAGATGTCTTAGTTCCATATTTATTAAATATTGTTCATATATTATCAATATATTGGACGTATGTCAACTTGATGAGTAAAATATTAAACAGAGACGAATTCCGCGGCCTGAAGGGAGACAATATGATAGTCGATAAAGGAACAGTCGAAGCTGCAAAATATTTCAAAGGGGAAGTCCTTGCTATTATGCCCGATATTCCCGGCGAGGAGCTCTCTGATATGGTAGGCGAGTACATCTTCTATCAGCAACCGTATATCAGCAAGGACGCAGCGCATGATGTAGTTGAGGAAACCTGCCTTAAGAAATGCGCATAATGGAGAGCGTGCGAAGATAAGGGAAAGTTTTGGGGGAACTTTTCCCTCCCCTCCTTTGTCTAATGGACCAAAAGCAGCTCAATCCATTGACAGAGGAGGCCCTTCATGAAGTTCAAATATGGTGTTCCCGTCCTGACAGTGTTGTTCCTGACAAGTATCGCCTATTGTCCGGTTTCACAGGCAGAAAAGAAGGAAACAAATCTCACTACAGCTACAAGCACGCTGGATGATCAGGCCGGCGTGGCGCTCACAATCTACAACGTCAACCTCGGTCTGGTCAAGGACCAGCGTCAGATCAGCCTCTCCAAAGGTATTGGCAATCTTCGGTTCATGGACGTGGCAGCTCAGATCATGCCCACGAGTGTCCACATCAAGTCCCTCATCGATCCTGAAACCCTTCACGTGCTCGAACAGAACTACGAGTACGACCTCTTGAATCCGCAGAAGCTTCTCGATAAATATGTCGGCAAAGAGGTCAAACTCTATACCAAAAATCCTTACACCGAGCGGGAAGAACTCGTGACTGCGATGCTCCTTTCGAACAACGGCCAGCCCATCTTCAGGATCGGGGATGAGATCACCTTCGGCCATCCGGGACGGATCATCTTCCCCGGCGTGCCGGAAGACCTGAATGCGAAACCCACGCTCGTCTGGATGCTCGAGAACGAACTGCCCTCAACGCAAAAGATAGAAGCGTCCTACCTCACGACCGGCATTAATTGGCGTTCGGATTATGTGGTGACGCTGAACGACAGGGACGACAAGGCGGATCTCTCCGGCTGGGTCACCATCGACAATCACAGCGGCGCAACTTATAAAAACGCGAAGCTCAAACTCGTGGCTGGAGATGTGAACCGGGTGAAGGATAAAATGGAGTATGAAGGCAAAATGATGCGCGCGGCAAAAGCTGCTGCAGAAGCGCCGGCTCCGCAATTCAAGGAAGATTCGTTCTTCGAGTACCATATCTATACCCTTGAACGGCCGGCTACGGTGAAAGACAACCAGACCAAACAGATCAGCCTGGTGACTGCGGACAATATCCCCGTCAAAAAAGAACTGCTCTATTACGGGGCAAATTATTACTACTACAGCCGCTACGGAGAAGCCATGTCGAACCAGAAGGTCGGCGTGTTCGTAGAGATCCAGAACAAAAAGGAAAACAACCTTGGCATTCCACTCCCTAAAGGTACCGTACGGGTCTATAAGGCCGACAAGGAGGGAAGCCTGCAGTTCGTGGGAGAGGATGCGATCGACCACACGCCCAAAGATGAGAAGGTCAGGATCAAGCTCGGAGATGCTTTTGACGTGGTAGGAAGCAGGAAGCAGACGGACTGGAAGAAAATCGCCTATGATACCTATGAATCGTCATTCGAGATATCGCTCAGGAACCACAAGAAGGAGGACGTGGTCGTCAAGGTCGTCGAGCCCATTCCCGGCGACTGGACCATGCTGAGCTCGTCTCATCCGTATAAAAAATCCGAGGCCTTTACCGCGGAGTTCAATATCTCCGTGCTGAAAGACCAGGAAGTGAAGCTCACGTATAGAGTGAGGATGAGGTATTAGAAAGACGGGAGCAGGGATCAAGGGGCAGGGGCCATGTAAATAAGGCAATGTGTCGGATGAGCAGGGGACTTGAGCGCCTCTTACTTATTACACATTCCTCTTCACAGCCTTTTTACAGCCACTTCCTGCGCCGGAAATAAAAAAACATTCCCACGCCGATCCCGCCCATGACGAGCCATGCCAGCAGATAGCCGTACTTCCATTCAAGCTCCGGCATGTACTTAAAGTTCATCCCGTACACACCGGCGATAAAGGTTATCGGCATGAAAATGAGGGAGATAACCGTCAGGACCTTCATGACCTCGTTCAAACGGTTGCTGACGCTCGACAGGTACATGTCGAGCATGCCGGAAATCATTTCCCGGTAGATATCGACGCTGTCGATGATGTGAATCACGTGGTCGTAGACGTCCCGCACATAGGGGACCGTTGCTTCCCGGATGATCGGCGATTCGTGTTTCCCCATGCTGCTCACCACCTCCCGCAAGGGCCAGACGGAGTTATGGAGAAAGATCAGTTCACGCTTGAGCTGGTAAATCCGCTGCACGGTTTTCTGCGTCGGGTTCTCGATCAGTTCCGTTTCGAGAAGCTCTATCCTGTCGCCGAACTTTTCGAGGACCACGAAATAGTTGTCCACGACGGCGTCAATGAGCGCATAGGCAAGATAGTCCGCGCCGGTCTTGCGGATGCGGCCTTTGCTGCTTCTGATGCGGTCGCGGATCAGGTTGAACACGTCCCCTTCCACCCCTTCCTGGAAGGAAAGAACGAAGTTCGCGCCCGCGATGAGGCTGAGCTGCTCCGTCACGGTCTCTCCGCCCTTTCCCACCGAGAGCATCTTGAGCACGATGTAGAGGTAGTCCCCGTAATCCTCCATCTTCGGACGCTGGTCCGTGTTCACGATGTCTTCCATGACGAGGCGGTGCAGGCCGAAGCAGTCGCCCAGCTTTTCGAGCACCGGCACGTTATGGACGCCGTCGAGATTGACCCAGGTGACGGTGGGCTTGTTCTTGTAGGGAACGCACGCTTCGACCGCAGTCACGACCTGTTCGGTATAATTCGCCTCGTCGTAGTCGATGACGTGGATGTCGACCTTTTCGCCCTTTTTCTCTCCCGTATAGAGCAAGGTCTCGGATGGCAAGCCGACCTTCTTTATTCTGCGTTTGGATATTTTCGACATGTCCGCTCTTCTTTCAAGATCGCCGCGTGCCGCATGCGTGCAGGCCGGCATCCCGACTTTCCCGTCCTTGTGTCGTTATCTGGTCTCGACCTGGTTCCGGCCCCCCCGTTTGGACAGGTACAATGCCATATCGGCCCGCTCCAGGACGCTCTCCAGGGTGTCTCCTTCTATATATTCCGTCAACCCCGCGCTTATCGTGACCGGCCCGTCCAGCAAAAATTGATGTTGCCCGATGGTTTGCCGCAGCCGTTCCGCCTGTATCTTTCCCTGTTCCTTTGTGGTGTGAGGCAAAAGCACGATGAATTCGTCACCCCCCCGGCGAAATACGCAATCGTTGTCGCGAATGCAGCGGGTCACGACGCCCTCCAGTTCCGCCAGGATATCATCGCCCTTCGCATTGCCATAGGCGTCATTGATGCGTTTGAAGGAATCCAGATTAAAAACCATTAGGGAGAAGCTTATCTTGTAGCGTTTCGCCCGGGTCAGCTCTTCGGCATAGACCTTTTCCAATTTGTCTCGATTGAAGACCACCCGGGCCGACTTGTCCGAAGCGGACAACCGTTTTAATTGTTGACTCAGTTGCTCAAAACGCTCTGTGTACTCCCGCAGTTTTGCTTCAGCTTGTTTCATTTCGCTGATGTCCCGTGTGGAACCGACAAAAGCGGACAAAACGCCGTCCTCGATCACGGGATTGATCGTAATTTCAGTCCAGATGACATGCCCGTCCTTGCAGATCTGCTGAACGTCCCGCAGGATTATGGGGGCAAATTGCCCTTGTTGGCCCGTCTTTGCATATTCAGTGGTCGCCTTCAGCACGTAATTCTGAGAGGCGTCGGTTAAAAACGTGAACAAATGTTGTCCAACGACTTCGCTGGGATCATAACCCCGCAGTTGCTTGTCCCGGGGACTGACAAAGGTGAACACCAATCGGGTGTCCAGCTCCCAAACGACATCCTTGATGTTCTCAATTATGTGCTTATACCGTTTATCCCGCCAGTTTGCATTTAAGAGGTCATGCATGTTCATCACCTGTCTTTGAATTGAAAAACTCGTCAGCAGTATCGGTGCGGTTTTCGGGGAGTATATCAGAGTTGCGGACAAAATGTAACGAGAATCATAGCCGTGAATCGACAACCGGTCCTGCGCTTCACGCATATTCCCGGCGTTCGCATCAGGTGAATTCCTTGAGCGTCCCTTCTATCCTGGACGCGTCAAAGACCTGATGCACGAGGGGCTTGCCTGCTAGCATCGGCAGCCGTTCCTCGAATATCGGGCGGCGGTTGCGGTAGATGACGCCGATGGGGATGCGGTCGCCCCATTCGAGCGCCTTCTGGAAGGCCGCGGCCCGGTCTTCCGGGTTGTACTCAGGTTCGATACGGTAGACGCGCTTGCGGTACCATTCGTAGGTGTTGAGCTTGTTGAACGTGACGCAGGGCTGAAGGATGTCGATGAGCGCGAAGCCTTTGTGGTTCATCGCCTCTTTCATGAGGCCCTTGAGGTGCTCCGTGTCGGCGGCATATGCCCGCGCCGCGAAGCTGCAATCGAGCGCCACGGCGAGCGCCATGGGATTGAACTGCCCGGAGATGACCCCGAAGGGTGCGTTTTTGGCCGTGGTGCCTTCAGCCGTTGTCGGCGACGGCTGCCCTTTCGTAAGCCCGTAGATCTGGTTGTCGTGCACGAAGCACTTCACGTTGATGTTGCGCCGGATGGCCGCCAGGAGATGGTTGCCTCCTTCGCCGTAGCAGTCGCCGTCGCCGGTCGTAACGATCACCGGCATGGCATGGTTTGCGAGCCTGATGCCCGTTGCAGCCGGCAGCGCCCTGCCGTGCAGCCCGTTGAAGGTGTTGCACTTCGTATAGTGGGGAAGCTTTGCCGCCTGGCCGATGCCCGACACGACGGTGATCTGGTGCGGCTCGAGGGCGAGTTCCACCATCGCGTCTTTAAATGCCTTGAGAATGGCAAAGTTGGCGCACCCGGCGCACCATGCCGGGACCTGCCCGTTATAGCTTTCCAAGGTGGCCATTGATCCCTCCTACGAGTTCTTCAACGGTGAACGGCCTGCCGTCAAATTTGTGGATCTGCGCTGTGAATTCATAGCCCGTCTCCGCCCGCATGAGACGGGCGAATTGACCGGTCGCGTTATTCTCCACGCAGATGGAGATCTTTGCGTTCTGGAGGGACTTAAGGTAGTCAAAGCGGTCCCGGCGCGGCAGGGGAAAGACTTCGCTGAAATGCAGCATTGCGATACTGGTCGTTTTTGCCGCTTCGTCCACCGCTTCCTTCATGACGCCGTACGTCGAACCCCACCCCGCAATCACGACGCGGGGATTGTGGTCGCCGTAGAGAATCGGCGGAGCAATCTCCTGCTCGATGAGCGGTAATTTCCTGAAGAGCCGCTTATCCACCATGTTGATGCGCGTGGCGGCGTCTTCAACAATGTGGCCTTCCTCGTCGTGCTCGTCGCTGTCGGTGACGACGACGTGCTCTGCGTCACCGGGCACGCCGAGCGGGGTGACCCCCGTGCCGGTGAACGCATGTCGCTTGTACAAAGGAAGGCTCTTGAATGCCTCTCCCCTCAGGCGGTAATCCGTGTAGCGCAATTTACTTACATCGAGACCGTCGTAGGTCCACTGGGAATCGGCGAGGTAGGTGTCGTACAGGATAAATACCGGTATCTGGTATTTCTCTGCGAGGTCGAAGGCCTTGTTCGTGAGATGGAATGCCTGGCGCGGCGTGCCGGGCGCTAAGATCACGCGCGGGAACTCCCCGTGCCCGGCGGACATGAGGAACTGAAGCTCCCCCTGCTCCGTCCGTGTCGGGAACCCGGTTGCCGGGCCGGGCCGCTGGCCCATGGCGATCACGATCGGGGTCTCGGTCATGCCGGCAAGAGAAAGACCCTCGACCATGAGCGCGAAGCCCCCTCCCGACGTCCCGGTCATGGCCCGGGCGCCCGCGAAGGACGCGCCGAGGGCCATGTTGATTGCCGCGATCTCATCCTCCGCCTGTTCGACCACAACACCGTATTCCTTTTCCTTGGCCGCAAGATAGTTCATGATCCCCGTTGAGGGCGTCATGGGGTAGGCTGCGTAGAATTTGCAACCCGAGGCGAGCGCGCCGAGCGCAATTGCCTCGACGCCTCCCAGCAGCATTCGCCGCTTTACCCCCGCTGCGGGCGCCGGGAACGAATGCCTGGCGTTGTTCCGGACCCCATACTCGTGGCCCGCCTGCGCCGAGTTCTTGTTGGCTTGTACTACCTCGTCGCCTTTCTTTTTAAAGGTCTCGGTAATGAGCTCCAGGAGAAGCGTCAGTTCCATCCCGAGCATGCCGAGTACGGCGCCGGTCGCGACGGTGTTCGCCATGATCTTGTTTCCACCGCGTTCCAGCGCCAGCTTTTCAAAGGGGACGTCGAAAAACAAAGGGCTTTCGCGGTTCAGTTTGAGCGCGGAGGAGTCATAGATGACCCGACCGCGACCGGAAAGTTCTTTCTCGTGCTG
>JAXIPA010000086.1:0-30385 GCA_045403145.1 Nitrospirota bacterium
GAGGAAACCGCGGCCTCCGCAATGCTCATGCAGGCGTCGATCACCGCCCGCTCCCTCGTGCGGCTGCCGAAGCTGTTGACCGATTTCCTCGTTACCACGGGCCGCGGTGAAACACGGGTGGAGATCACGTCGAAGGACATCGTGGAGGAGCTCCGGAGGATTTCACGCATCGGACAGGGATTTATCGTTGCCATCCTCGCCGCGGGGACCGGGGCGGCGGCGGTCGTATTCCGCATCAACCGGCTTGAGGCCGAGAGCATGTGGTCCGCGTTCGGCTGCGGCGTGTTCTTCCTGTGGCTTCTGATTATTTTGCGAAGGAAGTGACGGTGTGTGAAGCCGATGATGGAAAGGGAGACAGCCTCGTACGGCTGATTTAGGAAATCGTCAGGATACCCGATGCCTTGTAGCGGTCCGCGACATAGAGCGTGAGCCTTTCGGCCATGACCTCGCGGTGAGTTCGAAGGGCCACGTCGGGATGGTTGTTCTGCTCCGAGAGATGGGCAAGGCAAGCCCACTGAAGACGGTTCTCTTCCGAGGCGCGGAACAGCACCTCGGCGGCCTCAAGGTTCGAGATGTGGCCGCGCGGCCCCTTGATGCGCTGTTTGAGATACGCGGGATAGGGTCCGTGCGCGAGCATGTCGGGGTCGTAGTTGCTCTCGAGGAACACGGCGTCGAGCGAGGAAACGAGATGAACGAGGTCCTTGAAAACGTGGCCCAGATCGGTCATGATGCCGAGCCGCTTCCCACGCGCCTCGATCACGAAGGCCGCTCCGTCTACGCCGTCATGGGGAGTGGGGATCGCGTGCACGATAACCTCGCCGAACCGGAGCTTGTCATGAGACCGGAAGTGGCGCACGTCCTGCATCTTCCCGAGCGCGCACCGCGCGGATGCCGCTGCGAACGTGGCCGGCGTCACGTAGACGGGCAGGCCATATTTGCGCTGGAGCACGCCGGCGTGCCGGATATGGTCGGAATGGTCGTGCGAGATGATCACACCGTCGACGGTGCGGATATCGCGGCCGTGCGCGGCGAGCCGCTCTTCCGTCTGCGAACCGGTGATGCCGGCGTCGAACAACAATTTCACACCGCAGGTCTCGAC
Organism: Nitrospirota bacterium; assembly: GCA_045403145.1. Classification (GTDB taxonomy): domain Bacteria; phylum Nitrospirota; class UBA9217; order UBA9217; family UBA9217; genus JAJYKN01. The sequence goes on from JAXIPA010000086.1 coordinate 1,100, forward strand.
GTAGATGCAGTTGCCGCTGCTGCCGGATTGGAGGGAGATGGCCTTCATGCTCATGATGGGCACACTGTATCAGTCCCCTTGCAGATTGTCAATAACAATGCCAAACCCTGCTATGCAGAACCAGCCGCCACTCCATAGTATCAGCATCATTCTCGTCGATACCAAGACCCCGGCGAATATCGGCTCGACCGCGCGGTGCATGATGAACATGGGTCTGGACCGGCTTATCCTTGTGAAGCCTCCGAAAGACGAGGCCAACGAGGCGGTCAGGCTCGCGGCCGGCGCTGAGGATATTCTAAAACAGGCCCAGGTTGCGGCGACGCTTGCCGAGGCAATTGCCGGCCACAATCTCGTCATCGGGACCTCCCGGCACCCGGGACGGCTGCGCAAGAACGTCCATACTCCCCGCGAGATGGCGACACAGGCAGTCCCGCTTCTGGCCGGGAACAAGACTGCCATTGTGTTCGGCAACGAAGTGAACGGCCTGGACAATCGCGACCTCGCTCTCTGCAACGAAATCATCGCTATCCCGTCTTCCGAAGCGTTCCCTTCCCTGAACCTGTCTCATGCCGTGATGATTGTGGCTTACGAATTTTTTATTGCGGCGGGTATGGCCGGTTCATGGACGGATCGTGAGCTGGCGCCGGTTGAGGACCTTGAGCGCTTCTACCATCATCTTGAGACGACCCTCCAGGAAATCGGATTTCTCGACCGGGACCATCCGGGGCGGATGATGTTCGCCTTCAGACAACTCTTCGGACGGGCGCGCCTGGGGGGCCGGGAAGTCCAGATCCTCCGGGGCGTGCTGACCGCCGTCAATAGGACACTCGAAAAAAAGAATTGAGCGCACCGTTCAAGGGATGCAAAGATGCATGATTTGTTATCACGCTCTGCGTATGCTGTGGTTTTTTATTCAATCCGCCTGTTGCCTGATGAATCGCGGGCCTACCCGGGTTCGAGCCGCTAAAACCGCATGGTGAACGCAACCATGCTCCTTCCCTGTCCATCGTAGAAAAAGGAGACGTCATACCGGTTCCGAAGGTCCTCAATGAATTGCTGCTCCGACCGGCGGTTGTACTTGTGCGCGCCGTTTACGGCATTGTAGATGTTTCCCAGGTACCAGCCCGCTTCGAAAAAGAGCAGGATGCCGCCGGTCACGTAATTGCGGTGATGGTAAGCTTCCGCCGTTGCCCAGATAAAGGCGCCGTTCAGCAGGAAGGAAGCAACCGCGTCGCCGGGCCTCTCAATGTAAAGCTGTCCCGAGCCGGGCAGGACCGCGGACAACCCCCCTGCAAGCGCCGGCGACTTGGATGGAATGTCGGGATACTTCTTCGCTTCCGCGGCAAGCCCCTCGGCCTGCCGGCGGAGCGGCGATTCGGCCGGCAGTTTCTGAAATTCCTCCACGGCCTCATGCCAGTCAGCCTGCCGGAGGTACGACAAACCGATCTTGATACGCGCCGCATCCGCACGTCCGTCGTCGGGATAGGACTCGATAAATGTCTCGAAGACCTCCGCCGCCCTCGCATAATCCCGTTTCTGGTAATAGGCCTCGCCGACCATGAAGAAGGACTTCCTGCCGACTTCCTCATTCGGGTAGCCATCGGCAAGGGTGCGAAACTGTTTTATCGCCACGTCGGGTTTATCGCCTTTGAGGTAGGAGTGGGCGATTTGAAATCGCGCCGTTTTCGCGAGGGGATGATTGGGATGGAAAAAGATCACCCGCTCGTATTCGGTGATGGCACGGTAGTAGTCTTCCCGCTCGAAGAGAGAATCGGCGAAGGACAGCATTTTTTCGATCGGCATCTCCTCGGCGAAAACCGCGTGGCCGCAGAAGAGCATTCCACACAGCAGCAGGGGAACAAGGCCCCTCATTCGGGGGACCACCAGAAGTCGTTGTTCTCCACGGGATCGGCGAAGCGGTTACGGCCCCCAACCGTGACGAGGTGAGCGTAGTGCTGTTCATCGAGCTCATGCATCAGGCGGTCCGCGGTCATGATGATCCCGACGGCGGGACCGTGCTTGCGAATGGCCAGGACGCTATACTGGGAGCACGTGGGATACAGGGAGCAGCGGCCGCGGTTTACCGGGCCGACCGCTTTCTGGTAGAAGGTCAGAAGCCAGAGAAAGGGCGTGGCGGCAATGCCCGGGGACCGGGTTTCCGCCTGATCGCGGCGCGCCGGCTCGCGGTCCGCGGACAGAACGAGGGCCGGTGCATCGGGGCTCGTCGACCAGGGGCCCCAGGATCCCGCGTGCGCGGGGTGCGCGAAAACGGGAACGAGGATCAAGATGGACAGGATGCCCCTCTTCAACCGTGACCTTTCTGAATTCGATCGAATCACCCTTAACGCTCCGAGGCCGCTGTTTTTTTCTGCATATCCGTCTTTTCAGCGATTTCCTTCGCGACGTATTCAGTTGCATCTTTGATGGCGTCTTCTTTGTCTTTTTCCCCGGCGGCGGGAACAAGACAGCAGTCAGTCCTTCCCGCCATGGCACCGAATTTACCATTGCCTACTTCCTTGGCGTTCGGCGACTCGAACATCTGGGCGACGATGTGCAAGTGATGTATTTTCTCGTTATAGACCGTCGTGGAAGGGGTCCACAGGACATAGAGGTAATCAACGCCCAGCTTTTGCTGGATTGCTTTTATTTTTTTCGTGTCCGTTTTCGTGTAGTCGGTCTCGATTTCGAAATAGGCGCTCTTATACGGCCCCTGGACAGGCGTGGGATAGCCCGGGAGCGACTGGCGGACCTGCTTCTGCGAAATGACCTGGAAGCGGCTGTTTTTTTTGAGAGCTTCCGTCATATATTGGGCGGCGCGCTCATTCTCTTCATTGTCCATGCCCGCTATGACGGCCAGCGTTTTCCCTTTCGGCTTGAAGCCGGAATTGGTGGGCGTGAACGTGCTGATGCAGGCGCTCAGCACCATAAGAAGCATGAGAACCGGCAGTTTCCGGATGAATCTCTCGTTCATTCCGTTCTCCTTCGTTTTTCGGCGTTATTTGCTCGGCTTCTCCGCCTTGGCTGCCGCCAGGAACTCGTCCGCCATTTCATGGGCGGAGTCCTTCAGCATTTCATTAACGTCATCCCCTTCCGATTTTCCGAACAAGCAGCAGGACTGGTCTTTACTGTTTGCAAAGACCGAGTAGCCCACCGCCTTTGCCTTTGGGTATTCAATCAGATTTCCGACTATTCCTACGGAGTAGTAGACTTTCCCCCCTCCATTCTGATAACGGACAAAATTTTTGGAAAGGCCGTTGGTCCAGAGGACGAGGAGATAATCAGCTTTGAGCTGTGTCTGCATGGCGTCCAGCTTGCTTTTTTCCGTCTTCGGGAACCACACCGGGCTGTCCTCGTTTTCCGGATCCGCCCGCTTTATCGCAATGGGATATTTTGCGATTCGCTTTCCCATTTCTTCCTGGCCGAGGACCCGAAATGTGCTTCTCTGCCTGAGCTCCTGGGTGAGATACGCCGTCAGCATGACCGTCGGCTCGGAAGGGTCTCCGCTGACGACGGCAAGAGTCCCTTTTTTCACCTGCGTCTTATCATCCATGAACTCAAAGGGTTTGTGAACGCCGCAGCCGGCAAGAACACCGAGAAGACTCAATGCCGCGATAACAAGACCGACATAAGACATCCTTAAGCCGAAAGCTCTCTCCATCTCCATTTCTCCTTATGGCAGTTTTTTAAAAAACGTTTCGTGCCCCTTCCAGCAAATTCAGGGCGAACGGAACAGTCGTGGTCAGGCCGTACCCGCTTATGTTCTCCCGGCAAACGCTAAAAAATGATCGTGGTAAACAGCGGCTGCTCATGAGGAGAGGAGGGTGATTGGAATCAACTGAATTCTCGCGCCCCGAACATTTCCTGCATAACTTGTTAAGATACGTGTTGCGTCGGCATTCTCCAACAATATAGAGTTTTGCACTTCGGGAAAATGAGATTTCAGTTTGCTCAACTCTTCAAATCTTTGAGGATCTTTTTCGATAAAGATGTATTTGTTGAATCGAAGCAGAATTTGACGCCTGATATTTTCTGTCACGCTCTAATTTTTCTGAGGCTCATCACCACCAAATTTCTGCTGTACTGAGGGCATTGCGCGTTTTTTCATTCTCAGGCGTAAATGGTAATCATACTTCTAAGATTCGCTCTGCCCAATCACTTGGTTTTAATCCGCCTGCCTTCTTAAAAATGTGGGGCGGTCGAGGTCCTCGCAGTCGATGCCCAACGCCTCGTTCTTGAAATCAAAGGTCTCCTGCCTGCGCTTCGTCGGCTTCTCCGCGATCTTCATGAACTCTCTTAAGTTCGCGGGCCGCTTCACGCGCTCCCGGATGCCCACTTCGTCGAATCCCGTCGCTATCACCGTGACCATCACCTCTTCGCTCATCACCGGGTTGATCACCGCGCCGAAGATGATGTTCGCCCCCGGGTCCACCTCTTCCTTGATGATCGCCGTCGCCTCGTTCAACTCGTAGATCCCCAGGTCGTTCCCGCCGGTGATGTTGATGAGCACGCCGCGGGCGCCCTTGATGGAACCGTCCTCGAGCAGGGGGCTCGCGATGGCCTTCTGCGCCGCGTCGATGGCCCGGCCTTCCCCGCGACCCACGCCGGTGCCCATGACCGCCCTGCCCCGGCTCGCCATCACGGTCCTGACGTCGGCAAAGTCGACGTTCACGTATCCCGGCACCATCACGACGTCGGAAATGCCCTTGACCGCCTGGCCCAGCACGCCGTCGGCGAGTTTGAAGGATTCGAGGAGCGTGGTCTTCTTTTCCGCGAGGTTCAGGAGCCGTTCGTTCGGGATCACGATGAGCGCGTCGACGTTCTTTTTGAGCTCGGCGATGCCCTCATCCGCCTTGTGCATCCGGGCCATGCCTTCAAAGCTGAAGGGTTTGGTGACCACGCCGACGGCGAGTGCCCCCACCTCGCGGGCGAGGTTCGCGATGACCGGCGCGGCGCCCGTGCCCGTGCCGCCGCCCATGCCCGCCGTGATGAAGACCATGTCGGCGCCGGCGATGACGGCCTTGATCTTCTCCGCGTCCTCGAGCGCCGCGTTCCGTCCGACCTCGGGGTTCGCGCCCGCCCCGCGGCCGCAGGTGAGCTTGGACCCGATCTGCAGCTTGATCGGCGCCCGCGAGAGTTGCAGCGCCTGCATGTCGGTGTTCACGACGACGAACTGTACGCCCTTGATGTCCGACTGGAACATGGTGCTGACAGCGTTGCTCCCGCCGCCTCCGACGCCGATCACCTTGATGACGGCAGGCAGTCTCTCTTCCTCGAACTGGAACATCTTGTGTGCCCCCCTCTCTTCTTCCGGCTCGGTTTTTTCGTCAGCCCCCTGTACGCCGGCAACGAATTCCATGATGTCCTGGAAACCCGATTCAAGTTTGTCGTCCATGTGCCCCTCCAGAGAATTGCGAATTTCGGATTGCACTCGTGCAAGCACTCGTAAGCGCTGGGTGCAGGCGGATTGCGGAATGCGGATTGAATAGCAAAAATCTAAATCCACGATTCCCGGCAGTATCTTCGATTTTATTCCGCAATCCGCAATCGCCAATCTGCAATAGTTAGATGTATTCTCCCAGCCACTTCAAGAACCGTTTGGCAGACCCGCCGCTCTTGCGCGGCGATTCGCGCTGGTTCTCAGCGGCGTAGATCACGAGTCCCACGCCCGTTGCATAGATGGGACTGTTTACCACGTCCATCAACCCGCCGATGTTCCTGGGCGCCCCGCGCCGGATGGGGAGCCCCAGATACCGCTCCGCGGCGTCCTGCGCGCCTTCCATCAAGGCCGTGCCGCCGGTCAAAACGACGCCGGACGCGAACATGTCCTCGAAGCCGGTTTTCTTGAGCCGCTGCTGTACCATGCCGAAGAGCTCCTCGACGCGCGGTTCGATGATCTCGCACAGGATCTGGCGCGACAGGAGCCGCGGCGGCCTTCCGCCGACGCTCGGGACATCCAGCGTCTCCTCGTGCTTCACGAGGGAGGAGAGCGCGCACCCGTATTTGATCTTGATCTTCTCCGCTTCCGACGCGGGGGTGCGCAAGCCGATGGCGATGTCGTTCGTCAGGTGGTTTCCGCCTATCGGCAGCACCTCCGTGTGCCACAGACTGCCTTCCAGGAAAAAGGCAAGGTCCGTGGTCCCTCCGCCGATATCGACTACCACGACGCCCAGCTCCTGCTCTTCGGAGGTAAGCACCGCCCGGCTCGAGGCCAGCGGCTGCAGCACGAGGTCGCTCACATGAAGGCCGGCGCGTGAGCAGCTTTTGACGATGTTCTGGATGGCCGTGACGGCGCCGGTGATGATGTGAACCTTCACATCGAGCCGCGTGCCCGACATGCCGAGCGGGTCCTTGATGCCGTCCTGGTCGTCGATGATGAACTCCTGGGGAAGGACATGGAGAATCTGCTGGTCCATGGGTATGTTCACCGCCCGCGCGCCGTCGATCGCCCGCGCCACGTCCGGCGGACCCACTTCCCGGTTTTTGATCGCGGCCACGCCGCGCGAATTGATGCCCCTGATATGTCCGCCCGAGATCCCGACGAAAACCGAGTTGATCTCAATGCCGGCCATGAGCTCCGCTTCCTGGACCGCCTTTTTAATCGACTCCACCGTGCTGTCGATGTTGACCACCACGCCTTTTTTGAGGCCGTGGGAGGGACTGATGCCGATTCCGACGATGTCGACCTGTCCATCGTCCTTCACCTGGCCAACGATGGCGCAGACCTTGGTCGTTCCGAGGTCCAGGCCTACGAGCATGTTATCGGTCTTTTTTTTCGCCACAGGCGCCCTCCCTGGTTCACCCTACAGCCGAAGTTGGGAAGATGAGAAGATGGGAAGTTACGGAGAGTTTGTTCCCCCAGCTTCCAACCTTCCTAATTTCTCACCTTCTTGTTATTAACAACCATCACCGCGGCCTGCCGCTCGGGACGGAGATCCACATAGGCAATCTCCAGCCCGCGCTCTTTCGCGTCGGCCATGACCTCCGCAAGCCTGCGCAACTTTTCGCCGTAGCGGCCGCTGCCGATTTTGAACTCATGCCCGGCGTACACCACGCTGAGAGATTCAGGAGAGTTCGCCTCTACCGTTACCTCGGCAAGCTGCCACCCGCCCCGTGCGGCTATCTCGGCGATGAGTGTCATCGCCTCGGCCATGCCCTCGGAAGTCACCTGCTCGCCGGGCCGGCCGCGATAGTTTTTGATCGCCACGACCGGGAGCGGCCACTCCGGGCCGGGTTCCTGTGAGAGCCGCCCGATGACCACAGCCTCATCATCGACCAGATACCGGGCAACGCCGGTATCCAGGATGGCCGCGGGGGACCGCTCGATAAACGCCATCGTGATCCGGTTCGGCAGTTTCCGGTATATCCGCGCTTCTTTTATCCAGGGATTCGCTTGTGCCCGCCGCGCGGCGGCCTCGATATCAACCCGGAAAATGTTCTGTCCCGTAAAAACCTTCGCAAGTTCGTTGAGGTCTCCTTCGCTCAATTGTTTAACGCCTTTGATATCGACGCCGGATACGACGAACATCTGCCCGTGCATGATGGATTGGTACGCTTGCCGGCCGAAATACGCCACAGCGGCGATCACCATTACCGCCACGACCGTCTTCAGTGCTCCCGTGAACCCCGCCCTTCCCTTCCGCGGCTGCGCAAACGACCCGCCGGCCTGGACCCGCTTCACGGATGAGCCTTTTGCCCCGCTGCGGTATGACCTCGGAACTTTTACGTTCTTGTAATCTCGCATATTCCATTTCGGATCTTAGATTGCGCCCTGTACTCGTTTATGGCCGCGCCTTCGCAAGAGCAGGCTACGCGATGCACTCGTAAGCACTGGGTGCAGGCGGAATGCGGAATGAAAGGCTTTCGCTGCACCTGGCTTCTTTAATCCCCAATCCGAAATCCGCAATCCGCAATTTATGTAATTGCCAGCCTCAGTATCTCCTCCACAAGATCGGGGAAGGAAATCCCCGCGCCTTTTGCAATCTCGGGCAAAAGGCTCGTGGCGGTCATGCCGGGTAATGTGTTCACTTCGAGGATGTACGGCGCGCCGGCTTCATCGATGATGAAGTCGACCCTGCTGTAACCCCGGCACCCGAGGGCGCGGTGCGCGGCCAGGCCGGCTTCGAGCGTCCGCTGATACACATCCTCGGGGACCCGGGCCGGGAAGAAATGGTCCGACATGCCTTTTTCATACTTTGCTTTATAATCGTAGAATGCCCTCTTCGGAACGATCTCGATGGCGCCGAGCGGGCGGTCGCCGAGAATGCCGACCTGTACCTCTTTGCCCTTGATGAATTTTTCAATCAGAATTTCATCGCCGTATCTGAACGCGAGCTCCACCGCGGGCGCCACGTCCTCTTTCTTGAACACGAGGCTCACGCCCACGCTCGACCCTTCGGCATGGGGCTTGACCACGGCAGGGAACCGGACCTGGTCGATGACTGCATTCACCCTGTCCGCGTTGCCGGCATACAGGACTTCGTAGGGTCCGACCAGGAGCCCCTGGGACCGGAACACCTGCTTCGAGACGGTCTTGTTCATCCCGAGGGCGCTCGCGAGGATGCCCGAGCCCGTGTACGGTATGCCCATCACCTCGAGCAGGCCCTGGATCGCTCCGTCCTCACCGAACCTGCCGTGGAGCGCGATAAAAGCCGCTTCGACGCCCTGTGCCTGAATTTTTTCAGCCGCGTCCGCGCCCACGTCGATGGCAACGGCATGATAGCCCTTTTCCCTGAGCGCCAGAAGGACGGCCCCGCCGCTCGCAAGCGACACCTCCCGCTCCGATGAAAGCCCGCCCATCAAAACGCCGATTTTCCTGTTCGTCACCAAACCCATATCTATTCCTTTTTTCCGCAGTGGGGACGGATGAATCTTGAATGCCCTTCCTCTGCGTACTCTGCGTCCTCCGCGGTGAAATTTTAATCTTCTCCGATTATCTTGATCTCCGGCTCGAGCCGCACGCCGCGCACGTCGAGCACGGTCTGTCTCACGAGTTCCATGAGCGTGAGCACGTCCGAGGCTGTGGCATTTCCCAGGTTCACGATGAAATTCGCGTGTTTCTCGGAAATCTGCGCGCCGCCCACGGTCTTCCCCTTGAGGCCGACCGCTTCGATCAGCTTGCCGGCCGGTTCTTCCTGCGGGTTCTTGAAGACCGACCCCGCATTGGGTAGACCCAGCGGCTGGCCCTGTTTTCTCGCATCGAGGATCTCCCTGACCCTCGTCGTAATTTTGTTCTTATCGTCACGCCGCAAAATAAGCCGAGCGTCGACAATCAGATGTCCTTCCGGAATCGATGACGTACGGTACCCGAAGCTTATCTGGTCCCTGCCCCTCGCGACGAGCGTTCCTTCGGGCGAAAGGAGGGTCACGGACTCGACGACATCGCCGAGCTCTCCCGCGGCCGTACCGGCGTTCATGCAGACCGCTCCGCCCACGGTGCCCGGAATGCCCGCGGCGAACTCGAGGCCTTTGAGCCCTTCTTCCAGGGCGAACGAGAGCAGTTTGGCCAGGGGTGCGCCTGCTTCGGCAAAGACCACGGCAAAGGTCCCGCCGATCGACCGGTATTCCCGCTCGATCCTGATCGTTTTCATGCGCTGCAGGCTTATTGCCACGCCGCGGAAGCCGCCGTCCTTCACGAGCAGGTTCGTGCCGCCGCCGAGGATGAAATACGGGAGGCCCTGCTGCCCGATCTCCCCGAGCAGCGCGGCCAGGTCGTCACGGTCTGCGGGGTATGCAAGCAGATCAGCCGGGCCCCCGATGCGAAACGAGGTGTGCCGGGAGAGGGGTTCGTTCCGCCTGAGTTCGCCTTTAAAGTTGGGAATGTCCATGTCTCAATTTCTCCACCACCTGCTCGCCGATTTTCCACACGTCGCCGGCCCCGAGGGTTATCATGAGGTCGCCTTTTTTCAGCACGCCCATCATGTGATCTGCGACCTTTTCCTTGTCCGGGAGGTAGGTCACATCTTTGTGCCCGTGCTTCTTGATCCCTTCATAAAGCGTCAGGCCCGAGATGCCGGGGATCGGCTTTTCCCCCGCGGCGTAGATGTCCAGGAGGATGAGTTTGTCCGCCTGGTTGAAGGCGGTAAAGAACTCCTCGAGCAAATGCTGGGTCCTCGTATACCGGTGCGGCTGGAACACGACCACGACCCTGCGCTCCATGCCCGATGCCGCCGCGGCGAGCGTGGCCTTCACCTCGGTCGGATGGTGGCCGTAATCGTCCACCACAATGATCCCGTTCGCCTCGCCCTTGATCTGGAACCGGCGTTGAACGCCGGAGAATTCCTTCAGCGCTTTGCGGATGGTCTCAACGTCGATGTCCAGTTCGCGCGCCACGGCGATTGCCGCGAGGCAGTTGCTGATATTGTGCACGCCGGGCACCGCCAGTTCGAACATGCCAAGGTCCGTGTTATGGTGCATCACGCGAAACGAGGACCCGAGCGGCCGGAGCGATATGTCCCGCGCCTGGAAGTCCGCCTGGGTGCTCATGCCGTAGGTCAGGTAGCGTTTCTGCGTGGACGGGATGAGCGCCTGGATGTGCGGCTGGTCCAGGCACAGGATGGACACGCCGTAGAACGGCACCTTGTTGATGAACTCGAGGAACGCGTCCTTGATCTCGTTTATGTCCTTGTAGTAATCCAGGTGTTCCGCGTCGATATTGGTGACCACGGCGATGGTCGGAGAAAGCTTGAGAAAACTCCCGTCGCTTTCGTCCGCTTCGGCGACAAGGAATTCGCCCTGCCCCAGCTTCGCGTTGGTGCCCAGGCTGTTCAGCTTGCCGCCGATCACGACCGTCGGGTCGATGCCGCCGGCCGCAAGCACCGTGGCCACCATCGAGGTCGTCGTGGTCTTGCCGTGCGCGCCCGCTATGGCCACCCCGTACTTCAGGCGCATGAGCTCGGCGAGCATCTCGGCCCGCGGTATCACCGGGACCTGCTTTTCGCGGGCCGCGAGCACCTCCACGTTGTCGCTCTTCACCGCCGAAGAGATCACGACCACGTGCGGCGTCGTGACGTTCCCCGCCCGGTGGCCGATGGAGATCTCTCCGCCCAGCTTCCTGAGCCGCTCGGTCGTGTCGGATTCCTTCATGTCCGAACCCGAGACCTTGTACCCGAGGTTCAGGAGCACCTCGGCGATTCCGCTCATGCCGATGCCGCCGATGCCGACAAAGTGAATATGCTTAATTTTTTTGAACATAGTTTTTACAGATCCTCGAGATTTCTTCAGCCGCCCTGTTCTCCATCCCCGGCGGCGGTGCGCCGGCCCCCTGGTCGGCGTATTTATTTATCAGCCCTGCGAGCTTCGGAGCGGTCAGCTCTTTCTGGACGACAACGTCCGCATTGCCGCTTTCGGCCAGCGTTCTCGCATTGAACTCCTGATGGTTGTCCGCGGCAAAGGGAAAGGGAATCAGCACCGCTCTCTTGCCGCAGACCGCAAGCTCCGCAACGGTCGTGGCGCCTGAACGCGAGACCACGAGGTCCGCGGCGGCGTAGGCGCCTGCCATGTCATGGATGTAGGGAAGGACCACGGCCCGAATACCCGCGTCCCGATATGCCGCGGTCACTTCGGCGACGTCCTTTTCCCCGGTCTGATGCAGGATCTGGAGCTGCTTCCCGTCTCTCAGATATCCGGCGGCCTCTTTCATGGCCATGTTGATGGCGTGGGCCCCGCCGCTTCCTCCCATGACAAAGACCGTAAATTTTTTATCCTCCAGCCCGAAATCGGCAAGCGCCTTATTGCGATCACTCCGATCGATGCCTCTTCTGACCAGCGGCCCGAGCTTCTCTGTTTTTCCCGGAGGAAAAAACTTCTGCGCCCCGGTGCCTGGAAAGCAAAGGATGACCCTGTCGGCCAGCTTCCCCAGCTTGCGGTTTGCGAGGCCGGCATAGGAGTTCGGCTCCACGATCAGGAGGGGGATCCTGAGGCTCCACGCCGCGAGCGCAACAGGCCCCGATGAATAGCCGCCGACGCCGATCACCACATCGGGCCCGACTTCACGCAGCAGGCGCAGGGACTGAAATATGCTTCGCGGAAGCGTGATCACGGTCCTGATGATTGCCGCGAGCCTCATGCCTTTGAGCTTCCCCACCGCGATGAAGCGGACCGGGAGCCCTTCCCTCGGAAGGACCTTCGCTTCGAGCCCCTGCTCCGTGCCCACGAAGAGCACCTCGCTGCCGGGTTCCCTGAGCACCTCCCGTGCGATTGCGATGCCTGGATACAAATGCCCTCCGGTTCCCCCGCCCGCGATTACGACCTTCATGCAAAGGCCTCTGCAAAAACCTTTTCACCGCAGAGGACGCAGAGAACGCGGAGAAACAAGCCATGAAAATATTTCTGATTAAGAATTTGCACTTCTCTGCGACCTCTGCGGTAAATTTCTTTCTTATCCCGCCTCTTTCGATATATTCAGCAGCACTCCCAGCGACGCCATGGTGATCACGAGCGAGGACCCTCCGTAGCTCACCAGTGGCAGCGCGAGCCCCTTGGTGGGAAGCAGGCCGGTCACTACCGCCATGTTGATTACACCCGAGAGGCAGATGAGCAGCGTAATGCCGAGGGCGAGCAAACGACTGAACGGCTCTGTCGCCGCGAGCGAGATCTTCACGCCCCTCCACAGGATGATGAGGAAAAGCCCGAGCACTGCGAGGGCTCCGATGAGACCCAGCTCTTCACCGATCACGGCGTAGATGAAGTCCGAATGCCGCTCGGGCAGAAAAAGCAGCTTCTGCCTTCCTTCACCCAGGCCCCGGCCGAACACGCCTCCGCTGCCGAAGGCCAGGAAGGACTGGATTATCTGATGTCCCGCGCCCTGCGGGTCCGCCCAGGGATCGAGAAAGGCGACGATCCTCCGCCAGCGGTAGGCTTTATGGGCCACGGCAAAATAAATGAACGGAAGCGCGGCGAGCACGGTGCCGCCGAGGTGGAGCACGTTCGCTCCTCCCGCGAAGAGCATGATGGCCGTCACGCCGGCGAACGTCATGGCGCTGCCGAAATCGGGCTGGAGCGCCGCGACGCCCAGAAAAATCGCGGCCACGACATATGCGGGAACCAGTCCGTTCCTGAAATCGCGGATGCGCCCCTCTTTCTTGGCGATGAAGTAGCTCATGTAGGCCACAAGCCCGAACTTGGCGAGCTCCGAGGGTTGAAACGAAAGCATGCCGAGCCGCAGCCATCTTCTCGACCCGTTGACCAATTTCCCGACGCCCGGCACCAGCGTTGCCGCAAACAGCATGAGTGAAATCAACAGGAGGGCAATCACCACACGCTGATCCGACAGCTTAAGGTGATCGATGCGCATCGTGACCGCCATGAGCACGAGGCCGAGCAGCGCCCACGTGAGCTGGCGCTTCATGAAGTACGCCGGGTCGTCATAGGTCGTAAGAGCAACGACGCTGCTCGAACTGTAGACCATGACGACGCCCACGACAAGCAGCATCAGGACGGCGAAGAGCAGCATCCGGTCGTAATGTCCTCTCTGATGCATCACGTTCTGCAATTTCTCACTCCGCATAGCGCAGAGCGCGGAGGGCAGAGCGTAAAAGCCATACGCTATGCGCCATGCGCTTCGATTTACTTACAGCCCCATCACCGCTTCCTTGAACTGCCTGCCCCGGTCCTCGAAATCCCTGAACATGTCGAAGCTGGCGCACGCGGGCGACAGGAGCACGACGTCTCCGCGCGAGGCCCGGGCCCCGGCGAGCTTTACCGCTTCCTGGAGCGTCCCGGCGAGCACCGTCTCGGTTGAAGCTCCAAGCGCCTTTGCCATCTTGTCCGCGGCCTTTCCGATCAGGACCAAAAGCTTCACTTTCCGCCTGAACAGATCATAGAGCGGGCTGAAGTCGCTCCCCTTGTCCAGGCCGCCGGCGAGCAGGATCACCGGCTGCGTGAACCCCTCGACGGACTTCACGACTGCGCCCACGTTCGTGCCCTTGGAATCGTTGATGTAGGCGACTCCGTCCTTTTCGCGCACGAACTCGAGCCGGTGCTCGAGCCCGGGGAACTCCCGGAGGACCGCGGCAACGGAACCGATGTCCGCTCCCGCGGAGAGCGACAACGCCGCGGCGGCGAGGGCGTTCTCGAGGTTATGCACGCCCTTGATCCTGATCTCGCCGGCAGGCATGATCCGTTGATTGTTGAACGTGAGATACCCGTCCAGCACACAGGCCCCCGGGTTGAACCGAAGCCGGCTCGAGAAGGGGACCACGGTGGCGGATGTGCGCTTCGCAAAGGACTTCACGAGAGGATCGTCGAAATTCAGGACCAGATAATCCTCTTTCCGCTGGTTCATGAAGACCCTGGCCTTGGCCTCGCCGTATTCGCCGATATCACGGTACCGGTCGAGGTGGTCCTGCGTCACGTTCAGGACAGCGGCAACGCGGGGCCGGAAGGACTCGATGTCCTCGAGCTGGAAGCTCGAAAGCTCCGCCACGATCCAGTCCTGCCTTACAAGCAACGAGATGTCTTCGGTCAGCGCATTACCGATGTTCCCGGCCACGAGCACCTTCCTCCCAGCCCGCTCGAGCATGAGCCCGACCAGCGTCGTGACCGTGGACTTCCCGTTCGTCCCGGTAATGCCGACATAGGGCGAATCGGACAGCAGCCAGGCAAGTTCGAGCTCGCTGATCACCTTCACCCCGCGCTTCCGCGCCGCGAGAATCTGCGGGATCTTCGGCACGCCGGGGGAGAGCACGATGAGCTCGGCCCCGGAAAAGACCCGGTCCGGATGGCCGCCCGCCTCGATAATAACGCGGCCGCCGCCCAAGGCCTTTATCTGCGCCGCGAGCTGGTCCGGCGGCTTCTTGTCCGTCACGGTAACGATTGCGCCGAGCGCATCGAGGGCCCTCGCCGCCGCGACCCCGCTCCTCGCCATACCGACCACTGTGACTTTCTTTCCTTTAAAATCAGACGGCACCTTGCCTCCTGCTGGAACCCGAAGATAAGAAGGTGGGAAGATAGGAAGCTGACGATATATGCTTTGTTCCTAATCTTGAATTCTTCCTAATTTCCCATCTTCCAATCTTCTCAACTTCCTGTCGTCACCGCAGCTTCAGCGACCCGATCGAGATCAGGGCCAGGATGATCCCGATGATCCAGAACCGCGTGATGACCTTGGACTCGGGCCATCCGATTTGCTCGAAGTGGTGATGGATCGGCGCCATCCGGAAGATGCGTTTGCCCGTCAGCTTGTACGACGCCACCTGGAGAATAACCGAAAGCGTTTCGGCCACGAAGATCCCGCCCACGATCACCAGGATCAGCTCGTGCTTGGTGACCACGGCCAGCGTGCCGAGCGCGCCGCCGAGGGAAAGCGATCCCACGTCGCCCATGAACACCTCGGCGGGGTGCGCGTTGTACCACAGGAACCCGAGGCTCGCTCCCAGCATGGCCCCGCAGAATATGACAAGTTCGCCGCTGCCCGGGATATACAGTATCTTCAGGTAGTCGGCGATGATCTTGTTCCCGCCCAGATAGACGATCACGGCGTTGGCGGTGGACGCGATGCCCACGAGCCCGATCGCGAGGCCGTCGAGTCCGTCGGTAAGGTTCACGGCATTGGACGATCCCACGATCACGACCGCGACAAAGGGGATATAGAACCACCCCAGGTTGATGAAGAGCTGCTTCATGAACGGGACGGACAGATGCGTGCTGTAGGGATCGCCGGGATTATACAGGAAGACGCCGATCGCCACAGAGGCGAGAATCTGGAGCCCGAACTTCTGCACGGCCCGGAGCCCCGTGGACCGTTTCTTCACGACCTTGAGATAATCGTCCCAGAACCCGATGCCGCCGAACGCGAGCGTGGCGAAGAGCACGACCCAGACGTACTTGTTCGTAAGGTCGGACCACAAAAGGACCGACGACGCCAGCGCCGCGATGATCAGTATGCCGCCCATGGTGGGCGTGCCCTGCTTCGCCAGGTGCGTCTGCGGCCCGTCATTTCTGACATGCTGGCCCACCTTCAGCCGGCGAAGCCACGCGATCACCGACGGAGCGAGGACGAAGCTCACGACGAGAGCGGTCAGGACCGCACCGGCGCTCCGGAAGGTGATGTACCGGAACACGTTAAAACCGGAAAATGTTTCACGCAGCGGATACAGCAGGTGATACAGCATCAGAACTCCTCCAGGATCTTTTCCATCTTCATGCCCCGCGAGCCCTTGATGAGCACCGTATCGCCCGGACGGGACAGTTTCTTGAGCAGGCGCGCCGCCTCGGCGTGCGTCGGCGCTTCGAGCACCCGTTCCTTCGGCATCCCAGCCTCGAGCGCGCCCGTCCCGATGAGCTTCGCCAGCGCGCCGAAGGTGATCACGATGTGCACGCCGCTCCGCGCCGCGTACGCGCCGATGGCGCGATGGGCCTCGGCGCCACCGGTCCCGAGTTCAAGCATGTCTCCGAGCACGGCGATGGACTGCCCGCGCGATGAGAGCGAAACCAGCGTCGTTATCGCCGCATCCATCGAAGCGGGATTGGCATTGTAGTAATCGGCAAGCACAGTCCGGCCTTCGTGCTCCCTGACTTCCGACCGCCCGGCAACCGGCGAGAAAACTTCAAGCCCGTATTTCACGGCGTCAAGCGGGACGCCCATGGCGATCGCCGCTGCCGCTGCCGAGAGGGCATTATAGACATTGTGCGTTCCGACGGTCTGAAGCCGCACATCCGCCGCGGCACCGTCTGCGCTGAGCGTGAAATCCACCCATTCCCGCTCTGTCCGGATGTGCGACGCCTGGACATCGGCCCTGTTCCTGATCCCGAAGGTGACGACGCGGCCGCTGAATTTTTGTTTGAGACTCTCGAAAAACCGGTCATCGGCGTTCAGCACCGCTGTCGCGCCGGACTTCAGGTTGTCCAGCAGTTCGCCCTTGGCGTCGGCCACCTTGTCCATGCTGCCGAAAAACTCCAGGTGCGCCGGACCGATGTTCGTGATCACGCCCACGGTCGGGCTCACCAGCCTTGCGAGCAGGTCGATCTCGCCCGCGGCGCTCATGCCCATTTCCACGACGGCGGCCCGGTGGCCGGCATTGAGCTTCATGAGCGTAAGCGGCACCCCGATATGGTTGTTCAGGTTCCCCTCATTCTTGAGCACCGGACCGTTCCGCTTCAGGATGGCCGCGAGCATTTCCTTTGTCGTGGTCTTTCCGTTGGAGCCGGTAATGCCGACAACGGGAATCGAAAACTTCCTGCGGTGGAGAGACGACATTTCCTGGAGCGCATACAGCGTATCTTCCACCGGGAGGATGTTCTTCAGTCCGCCGAGGCTCGGGAACCTGTTCTCGAGCGCGGCCCGGTCGACTAAAGCGCCCCAGGCCCCCTTCCTGATCGCATCAGGAACGAAGTCATGGCCGTCGAACCGGTCCCCCTTGAGAGCGACGAACAGTTCCCCCTCCCTGATGTTCCTGGAGTCTATGGATACCCCCGTTATCTCCATTTTCTCCAACCTCCCCAGAATTTCCCCGAGCATTTTTGTATCAGATGCGTTCATAATTCAAATCGTAAACTCAGGTCTTAAGTTCCACCTGTCATTCCGGCTTGTCCGGAATCATTCCTTTTGAAAATTCAATTCAAAGACGATTCCCGACAAGCGGGAATGACGTCAAAAGAAGAGGCACGATTTACACGATGTGCTCTGAATATCACTTTTCACCTGAGCAATTGTAATGAGGGTTCACTTTATTCCGCAATCCGCATTCCGCAATGCTCTTCCTGATCTCTTCCCTCGCCACTTCCCGATCGTCGAAGTGCAGCTTCGTATCGCCGATGATCTGGTAATCCTCATGTCCCTTGCCGGCGAGGACGACGACGTCTCCCGGCTTCGCAATACCGACGGCCCCGGCGATCGCCGCACGCCGGTCGGGAATGACCAGATAGGGCGTCTTGCCGGAAACGCTCTTCAGTGTTCCCTCAAGCGAAGCGACCCTGACCCCCGCGGCGGCCATGCCGGATTCAATCTCACCGATGATGGCGAGCGGGTCCTCGGTCCTCGGGTTGTCCGTGGTGACGATCGCCGCGTCGCTTCCCTGAACCACTACGGCGCCCATCTTCGGCCTCTTGGTCCGGTCCCGGTCTCCGCCGCATCCGAAGACCGTAATCACCCTTCCCTTCGCCACCTCCCGAACGGCCTCGAGCAGCTGCGCCAGAGAGCCTTCGGTATGGGCGTAATCCACGATCACGCCGAACGGCTGCCCTTCATCCACTTTCTCCATCCTGCCCGGCACGGCCTTCATACTCTTGATGCCCCTGGCGATCGCGTCAGCGCTGAATTCCTGGGAGAGACCCACGCCGATCGCCGCAAGAATGTTGTACACATTATGCTTCCCAACGAGCGGGGACTCCACGGAAACGCTGCCTTTCGGCGTCCGCACGGAGAAGGAGAGCCCGCCGATGCCGTGGCCGATCTCCCGTACGGGACGGATGTCCGCCTGCTCCGACATGCCGAACGTGTACACGGTCGCCGCTGTTTTTCCGATGATCTCCCGCGAAACGGCATCATCGGCATTGATCACCGCCGTCCTTCCCGAAGCAAGCGCGGTGAACAACAGGAGTTTCGCCCGGAAATAGGACTCCATGTCAGTGTGAAAGTCCAGATGGTCCTGCGCGAGGTTCGTAAATACCGCGGTATCGAACACGCAGCCGTCGGTGCGGCCCAGGGCCAGGGCATGGGAGGAAACTTCCATGACGCAATACCCGGCGCGGGCGTCCACCATCTCGGCCAGTAGTTTTTGAAGGTCCAGTGACTCCGGCGTGGTGTTCGGCGCGGGATAGATCCTGTTCCCCACCCGGTAATCGATGGTGCCGATAAGGCCCGAAGTGCCGCCCGCGGCCTCGATGACGGACTTTACGAGGTAGCTTGTGGTTGTCTTGCCCTTCGTGCCGGTTATACCGACAAGCTTGAGCCTGCGGGACGGATGGCCGTAAAAGGCGGCGGCTATGCGCGCGAGCGCGGCACGCGAGTCCGGCACACGGATGACCGGGACGCCCTCCCCGCCTTTCCCGTCGCCGTTTTCCTGGGCAACGACGGCGATCGCGCCCTGTTCCACGGCCTGCGAAATAAACCGATGGCCGTCCGAGTGAAATCCCCGCACGGCCACGAAGAGAGAGCCCGGAACCACCTTCCGGGAATCATGCGCAAGGTCCAACACCTCTCTGTCCAGCGCTTCCTGCGGCAGGGCTGCCGTCCTCGTCTCCAGTACCTTCAGGAGGTCGCCGAGCTTCATCGTGTCACCAGGAGCATCCTGCCTCCCACATCGTCGGGCGGAGTCTGCAGATAAGCGAGGCTCTGTTCCGCCACGGCCCGAAACACGGGCGCTGCCACGGTGCCGCCATAGATGGCCCCTTCGGGGGTATCGATCATCACCAGGATCACGAGCCTCGGGGAATTTGCCGGCGCAAAACCGACAAAGGAGCTTACATAGTCTTTCTTCGAATAGCCGCCGGTCCGCTGGTCGATCTTCTGGGCCGTCCCGGTCTTCCCTGCCGCGCTGTAGCCGCCGGGCTTTGCCAGCTGGCCCGTGCCGAGCTCGACGACCCGCCGGAGCATCGTGGTCACACTGGCACAGGTCTCTTCGCTGATCACGCGCCCCGCGGGCTGGGGCATGAATTTTTTGCCCGCTTCTCCGCCGTGGTCCACGATCTCCGAAACTATGTAGGGTTTCATGAGCGTCCCGCCGTTCGCGAGCGCGCAATAGGCCGACGCCATCTGCAGCGGCGTGACGCCGACCTCCTGCCCGATGGCAATGGAGCCGATGGAAACACCGGACCACAGCCTGCTGTCCCTGAGCAGGCCGGACACCTCTCCGGGAATGTCCACGCCGGTCTTTCTGCCGAACCCGAAGGCGGTGATGTACTTGTAGAACCTGTCCTTGCCGAGCCGCAGGGCCACCTTGATCGTGCCCACGTTGCTCGACTGGGCGATCACATCGGTGAAGGTCAGCACGCCGTTTTCGTGGGCGTCCTTGATCACCCGGTCGGCAACCTGAATGCTTCCTGCGCTGCAATCGAACCGCTCGAGGGGGTGCACAACCTTCTCCTCGAGCGCTGCCGCGGCAAGGAAGGGCTTGAAGATCGATCCGGGCTCGAAACTGTCGGTCACCGCCCTGTTCCGCCACTCCGCCGGCTTGTAATGCTGCGGCTCGTTCGGATTAAACGCCGGATGGCCATATCCGTTCGTGCGCACCGACAGCGCCAGCACTTCTCCGGTCTGCGGACTCATGACTACGCAGACCCCGCCCTTTGCGCGCGAACTCACGAGCGCGGCGTCGAGCTCTTTCTCGGCAATGTGCTGGATCACTTCGTCGATGGTGAGGATGACGTCATGGCCCTGCTTCGGCATTTTAAACTGGAAGCCGGGACCGCCGGGAAATACCATCCTCCCCATTGCGTCCTTTTCGGCAAGGACCCAGCCGTTCACGCCGCGGAGCATCTTGTCGTATGTGCGCTCGAGGCCTTCAAGGCCCTGGTTGTCCACGCCCGTGAAGCCGAGCACCGGACCGGCAAGCGCCTTCTTGGGATAAAACCGTCTGGTCTCGGACCTGAGGCGGACCTCTTCGGACCCGAGTTCCCTGACCATTGCCGCCTTTGCTGGGTCCACCTTCCGGCTGAGCCAGACGAAGTGCCTGTCGCCGGCGAGCTTGCGTTCGATCCTGCGCGGGTCCTGCCGAAGGATCCGGGAAAGCTGCCGCGAGAGTTCGCGGGGGTTGTCGGCCTTCGACGGGATGCCGTACACCGAATCGACGTCGAGGCTCACTGCCAGCTCTCTGCCCCTGCGGTCAAAAATGGTTCCGCGCTTCGGTTCGAGCACCACCACCTGCTCCTGCTGACGCTCGGCCCGGGCCGTGAGCCGGGACCGTTCAAACACCTGGAGGTAGACGAGCCGCAGGGCCACGAGCGCAAACCCAAGGCCTACGATAAAAAAAACCGCGACTATTCTTCCCCGTCTCTCCATACGCACCTATTGTCCGGGCGTTGCTTTCCTCTTTACCACGACGACGTTTTCCTTCGCCGGCCTGACCATGCCCAACCGCCTGACGGCGATCTCCTCGATGCGCGCCGGCGAGGTCAGGCTCGACGCCTCGATCCGAAGTGACCTGTTCGCGCGCTCCAGGTCCCGCTTCTCTCGTTCTAGCGCCTCGATCTGGTACCCGAGCCGCATGATCTTCACCTTACCGCCCACGTACAACAAAAGGACGGCAACGATCAGAAGCATGATGAGCGCGCGGCGCAGGCCGCCGCGTCTGCCCTGTTCGAATACCAACTGCCCTATGTTGCCGGCCCGCGTTGTCATGCCGGGACCCCGCCCCGATTAATAATGGAGAATGGACAATTGAGAATGCTGCAAAACACGATGACACTTACTCCCATTTGTACATTTCCATTTCTCATTTAAAATTGCTACAGTTTCTCCGCCGCCCTGAGCTTCGCGCTCCTCGCAGCGGGGTTCTCCTCAATCTCTTCCGGCCGTGCGGTCATCGGCCGGTGCGTCAGGACTTTGAGCGACGGCTGTTTGCCGCAGGAACAGACCGGCAGCTTCGGCGGACAAATGCACTCTTTGGCTGCCAACACGAAGGCCTGCTTTACGACCCGGTCCTCGAGCGAGTGGAACGTGATCACGGCGATTCTGCCGCCGGGCCTGAGCAGGGGCAGGACCCGGTCGATCCCCTCCCGGAGCGCGCCGAGTTCGTCGTTGACCGCGATCCGCAGGGCCTGGAACGTAAGCGTGGCGGGATGAATGCGCCGGGGAGGGTAAGGAGGAAATACGCTCGAAATAATTTCGGCGAGCTGAACCGTGCTCGTAATTGGCCTCCGGGCCCTCGCTTTTTCTATTGCCCGCGCTATGGCGCCCGCCCTGCGCTCTTCCCCGTATTCGCGGAGGATCTTCGCGAGCTCGTCCCGGGAGAGGCTGTTCACCAGGTCTGCTGCGGTCCGCGGCCTGCTCGTGTCCATACGCATATCGAGGGGCCCGTCCAGCATAAAACTGAAGCCCCGCTCCGGGGTCTTGAGGTGGAACCACGAAACACCGAGGTCGAGCAGGACTCCGTCCACCGTCTCATAGCCGGTCTCCGCAAGGACCGCCGGCAGGTCCCGGTAATTTGCATGCCTGACGATCACGCGGTCGCCGAACGGTGAGAGCCCCGCCTTGCAGCGCTCGACCGCCTCGGGGTCCTGGTCCAGGCCGATCAGAATGCCGTCCGGCGCCGAACGTTTCAAAATCTCCGAGGCATGGCCTCCGGCTCCGAGCGTACCGTCAACATACACGCCGCCGGGCCGCGGTGAAAGCAGGTCGATGGTCTCACGGAGCAGGACGGGAACGTGCGCCAATTGCGGATTGCGGATTGCGGATTGCGGATTGGATTTCATGGAACGATCCATAATGAGCTCTTCGAGGCCATCATGCTCTTCTCTGCGTCCTCTGCGCGCTCTGCGGTTAAATCATTTATACTCCGCAATCCGCAATCAAAAATCCGCAATTCTTCAAAGTCCCAGCGGCAGGTTCGTCGCCGGTTTGGCCACGCCGAAGCTCTTCGCGGCCTGCTGGGCCGTATCGAAGACCTGAAACTCATCGAGCACGCCGGTGGTGCGGAAGATATTTTTTATGTAATCCGACAGCGCCGCGAGCCGGATATCGCCGCCGAAGGACTGGAGCCGCCTCTTCTCTTCCACGAGCATCTGGAGGAGCGTGAAATGGATGTGCTCCGCGGACTCAAAGTTCAGGATCAGGCCGTACATCTCCCCCTTGATGAGCTGGCCGATCACCCTGTTGATCTCCGCCATCTTCGCTGCGTCAATCTCGCCTTCAAGGTTCATTTGATAGACTTTGAGTTTTTCGCCCATGTCGTTACAGGCCCAGCGCTGCAAGCGCCTCGCCGATCTTGTCTCCGTTCTGAGTATTTCGAGCCTCCCACGCCTTCGCGTCCCATATTTCTATTTTTTCGATGATCCCGACGAGCATGACGCTCTTCGAGATCCCCGCGTGCCCGCGGTGCGTCGGCGGAATCAGAATGCGACCCTGCTTGTCGAGTTCGCACTCCGTTGCCGAGGAGAGAAGGAACCGCCTGAAGTCCTTCACCTCCTGCTTCATCAGGGAGAGGGTCTTGATCTTTTCTTCGAGTTTCTCCCACTCTTCGAGCGGATAGACCGTGAGACAGCGGTCGTAGTCCATGGCGAGCACAAGCCTCCCGTCGTAGCGGTCCGAGATGATGTCGCGGAACTTCGACGGCACGCTCACCCTGCCCTTGGAATCAACGGTATGTTCAAAGCTGCCTCGGAACATGAATCTCCCCAATCAGCCCACCACTTCCCACTTCACACCACTTGCTGGCAAAAGTATATATTTCACGGACCGCAATGTCAAGAAAAATATTAATTTTTGAGATGTTACAGGGTGGGAATCGCGCGGAGGAGGAACGCATTTAAAACGTGACAAGGGGGCGGGGAAAAAGTAATATAGGAATCCATGAACGATGATTTTTTTATGAGCGCAGATGATACCCATATCAAACGGGAGAAGGCAAAAGCCAGGGACCTGCGGGATTCTCAATGGTGGAAGCGAAAACGATCGAGCGGCATTTGTTATTACTGCGGCGGGAAGTTCAAGCCAGCGGAACTGACGATGGACCACCTGATCCCGATCGCGCGGGGCGGGAGGTCAGTGCAGGGAAACGTCGTGCCTGCCTGCAAGGACTGCAACAGCAAAAAAAAATATCTCCTGCCCAGCGAGTGGGAGGAGTATCTGGAGACGATTAAAAGAGAAAAATAAATGAAAAAGGCTTGCAGGACGGTGAAAGGAGGAGACAGTCGTATGCTTCTTCAAGAAACAAAATAAAAGGCTGATCTCTCCCTCGAAATCAGCCTCTTCACTTATCGCCTTTCGCAATAACCGGCTATCCGCCCATCCTCACGCCGCCCGCACCCAATCCACTCTCGCCAGCTTGTTGTCATGCGACCAGTGGTATGCCACCTCTCCATGGAACGCCTTCTTGATCGCCCTGCCGATCCGCTGCGCGAGCTTCTCGTTCGTCGTGGATATGACGATGCTGCCGAACCCGTTTTCTTTGACGGCGATTATGCGCTCCAAGGGATTCAGGCCCCGCGCGCGCTCCTCTTCGTTCCTGATCAGGTTTATCAGGTCCGTCTTGTGCGGGAGGACATAATCCCCCTTCAGTGTTACAATGCCGCCGGGAAAATTGTCGCGGATCTTGTGGCAGGCCGGACAAACCATGGTCACGATATCCGGGTTTTTGCTGACGGTCTCAGAGATGTCGCCGCCGGCGTACCACCGTTTGTTCATGTACACTGCCCGGCACCCCTCGCACACGGAAACGCTGCGGCTCGCGCCCCGGGGGAGATAGGAATCCGTTGTTGCTGACTTCTTCTTGTAGGATAACTTGTAACCCCTTGTTGTTTTCGCAACTGCCTTCATAGCGTCCGCCTCCTTCATTTTTGCATCATACGACATCGCCACTTCTGGATCTCATTTGAACTTTCTCTGGATCTCGGGAAACTGCTTCTTGAACTCGGGAATGTTCCTCGAAAGAAACAGCTTGAGCGCTTTCAGCTCGGACTGGATGTCCCTGATCTCTTCGGCAAACTCGCCTTCGTGCTTCCTCATCGTGTCCGCCAGGTTGGACAGGGCCTTCTCCTGGATCTTGATCCGTTCAGCGGCGCCGTTGCCCTCCCGTTTGGTGTCCATGAGCCACCTCGCTTTCTATCAGGTTTTCAGCTTCATCCCGAGCTTCTGCTCCACCGATTCCAGCTTCTTTTGTATCCGCGCTTCCTTTCCTTTGCGGTCGTCTATCGTGATCGTTGTCAGCGCGCGCTCGGAGTCCTTCATCACGGCGTCATGGCATTTCCTGACCACTGCCATGACGGCGTCCCAGTCGCCTTCAAGCACGGTGCCCATGGGATTGGCTTTGTAGCTTACGCCGCTCTCCGCCACGATTTTGAGGACCTTCGCAATCTGAGGACTTATGCTCACTCCCGCGCCGACCGGAACCACGCTGAACTCAACAAGCATGCTCATACGCGCCTCCCCCCGGTTGTGTGACCAGAGTATTATAATATGATTTCACAACGCCTTCGGCCTTCCCCTTCTCCTACGTAAAGTATAGCCCCGCTTGCCGCTGATGTAAACCCGTTCGAGGGCCGAAATCTCCTACGATCGGACGTTTTGCCGTTGAAAACCGCGCCTTCCTGTGCGATAATTCGCGGGTTGTCGCCAACGCGTCCTATGCGAACACTACTCAAAGGGCTGGGGCTTGTCCCCCTCCTCATTGCATACATCGTTTCTTCCTGCGCCATCGTGGTCCTCCCGGCGGGCGCACGAGTGCGCCGCCGTTTCCTGATCGGAAACACGTCGATATTTTCGCGGATCGCGCTCGCGCTTCTCGGCATACGCGTCACCGTGAAGCACCGCGAGCGGCTGTACGCGGGCGCGGCCGGTCGGCTCGTCGCCGCCAACCACGTATCGTACATCGACATCCTCGTCATCTCATCGCTCATGCCGTCCGTATTCGTCACATCGGTCGAGCTGGGGAGCACCATGTTCCTCGGCATGCTGGCGCGGCTCGGCGGGAGCATGTTTGTGGAACGGAGAAGGGCGTCCGGGCTCAAACAGGAGATTGACGCGATCGCGCGCGTACTCGGCGATGGGTTCGCCGTCGCCCTCTTTCCGGAAGGGACCACGTCGAACGGAGACCGGGTGCACCCCTTCAAAAAATCGCTCTTTGACGCCTCCGTCTCGACAGGGAGCGACATCCTGCCGCTCTGCCTCCGCTACACCGGCGTAAACCACGAAGAGTTGACACCGCATAACCGCGACGCGGTCTTCTATTACGGAGGGGCCTCCTTTTTCCGGCACGCTTCAAGACTCCTGTCGCTCAAATCGGTGGATGTGGAGGTCATACCGCAGAGGATCATCCGGGTGCGGGAAAAGGATACGAGGAAGGAGCTTGCTGCACGGGCGCACGACGCCATCAGAGCGGCCTATCACGGCTGATCCTGATCAACGGTCAGGATCAGCCGTGACGGCCCGGGGAAGGATGAGAGAGGGAGAGGACCCGCGCTACGCTACTGGATGGAAAGCGCGGGAAGATTGAAGATCGGCGCCCACTCGGCATTCTGCGCACAGGCGTCATTCGCACCATTCTCGCAGGGGTTGAAGCCGTTCCCGTCGAAGTCTTCATAGAACCAGGTGTCCTTTACGTTAAAGGTAAAGGTAACGGTCTTCGTCAGGTCTGCGCTAATCGTCAGCCCGAGCGGCGCGGTTATTAAAAACGTATCGCGGCCGCCGCCCTGAATGAAGGCCGCCTGGTCCCACAACTCGGCATTGCCGAAGAGCCCGCGCTGATGGCCGGTTTCGGAGTCAGTGCCGCCGGGACGGCTTATCAAAGCCTTGTCCGTCTGGAGGGCGTCCACTGTCCATGGTGTTCCCACGCCGGCCCATCCCATTTCATTTCCATCGGCATCGATGAACGTGATGTCGCCCTGATGATGTCCGAGACCGCCTTCGCCGGGGAAGTCGTCGTCGCTCAAATAGACGCGGATGCTCTGCGTTATGGTCGGACTGCTGTTGATCGGCATCCTGATCTCATAGTAGTAGATTTCGGCCTGGACCGAAGCATAGGTCCCGGCTGAGATCGCCATCTGGGAAATGGTGACCTCCGACGAAAGGTCGTAGACCAGCGAATGCGCAAGCGTCCCCTGGTCGGGGACGAAGTCAACGCGATCGCCGTCGGCCCGCACGAATGAGAGGCGCTTGAGAGCGACCTTGAAGCTCTGCGGAGTAATGAACGCAGTGATGCCGCCGTCCCCATCGCAGTCGAGACCGGCGACAAAGCCGGGGCCGTCCATGGCAATCGTCGTGCTCGGGCAGGAAGTCAGCTTCGCGGGGGCATGCGCAGCCCTGAACAGACCCGGTACGCCGAAAGTCGTGAAGTCAGCCTTCATCTTGACCGCTGTGGGAGCCGTTGCAATCGCTCCATTGTTGTTCGTGCCGGTGCCGTTGCTGCCGATGTCGCCGACGTCGGCGCCGCCGCTGCTCTTGCCGCAGGAATGCACCATAAGGAGCAATGCCGTCAAACACACAACAGCTCCCCCTGTTTTCAGCATGGTCTTCATATTCTTCCTCCTTGGCCGGAAATGTTCTGCGGCTTGATGCCCGCATGCCTTTTTATCGGATAGAATTGCCGGAAACTTTAGCGCTTTCATAACTTCAGGGACGCGCACCGTCCCGCAGGTGGATGCGCGGCCCGGCGAACAGCCAAAAAAATCTTGACATTTCAGGCCCCACTTGTTAAGTTGCAGGGCTTAAGAAATCATGGACTACGCGGACGAAATACAGAAACGGCGCACCTTCGCCATCATCAGCCACCCCGACGCGGGCAAGACCACGCTGACCGAAAAGTTCCTGCTCTTCGGCGGCGCCATTCAGGTTGCGGGCGCGGTCAAGTCGAACAAAATCCGGAAGAGCACTGCCTCGGACTTCATGGACATCGAACGGCAGCGCGGCATCTCCGTGGCCACGTCGGTCATGGGCTTCGACTACAACGGGCTCAAGATCAACCTGCTCGACACTCCGGGCCACAAGGACTTCGCCGAGGACACCTACCGCACGCTCACGGCCGTGGACAGCGTCATCCTTGTGGTTGACTGCGTGAAGGGCGTCGAGGAGCAGACCGAAAAGCTGATGCAGGTCTGCCGCATGCGCAACACGCCGGTCATAATTTTCGTGAACAAACTCGACCGCGAGGGAAAGAACCCCTTCGAGCTTCTGAACGAGCTCGAAGTGAAGCTCTCCATCAGGGTCCAGCCGCTTTCGTGGCCCATCAGCATGGGCACGTCCTTCAAGGGCGTGTACAACCTGTACAATCACAGCCTTTCCCTTTTCCGCCCCGGCGGTGTAACGGTCGCGGAGGACGTGCTCGCGATCAAGGGCATCGCCGATCCGGTCCTTGACCGGCAGCTCGGCGACTACGCCGTGCAACTCCGGGAAGACGTGGAATTGATCGAAGGCACCCACAATCCTTTCGACGTGGATGCGTACCTGCGCGGGGAGCTCGCGCCCGTGTTCTTCGGCAGCGCCATCAATAACTTCGGCGTCAGGGAACTGCTCGACACCTTCACCGAGATCGCGCCCACGCCCGGAAGCCGCCCCACGGACCAGCGCACGGTCAGCCCGGATGAGAAGAACTTTACCGGCTTCGTATTCAAGATCCACGCGAACCTGGACCCCCGGCACCGCGACCGCATCGCATTCATCCGCATCTGCTCGGGCAAATTCGAACGGAACAAGATGTTCCTTCACGTGCGTTTGAATAAAAACATCCGATTCACCAGCCCGGCAAGCTTTCTGGGCGCGCGGAAAAGCATTGTGGACGAGGCGTTCCCCGGCGATGTGATCGGCCTTTACGATACCGGAAATTTCAAGATCGGCGACACGCTCACCGAAGGCGAAAAGCTCATGTTCCAGGGCATCCCGACTTTTTCCCCGGAAGTGTTCAAGGAGCTCGTGAACCTCGACCCGTCGAAATCGAAGCAGCTTTCAAAGGGCATCGAGCAATTGACCGACGAAGGCGTGGCGCAACTCTTCACCCAGCAGCAGGGGAACCGGAAGATAGTCGGCACGGTGGGCCAGCTCCAGTTCGACGTGCTCCAGTACCGGCTGGAGCATGAGTACGGGGCGCGATGCCGTTTTGACCAGATGGCCATTTACAAGGCATGCTGGATCACGTCGACTGATGAGAAGGAAATGGAGAAGTTCTGCAGGTTCAAATCGGACCGCATTGCCACGGACAAGGACGGCAATATCGTGTTTCTCGCGGAATCGGAGTGGGTCTTAAGGAACATGATCGAAGCCTACCCCGGGGTCAAGTTCCACTTCACCTCGGAGTTCAAGCGGGAAATGCAGGAAGTAAAACGATAAGCCGGGCGCCGTACAGTCCCGCGGCCGGCCTCTCTCCCTCTTCTATTCAAGAAAGACAGCGGAAAAAACTTCAAAGAAGAGCAGCATCGAACATTCGGGCGTGCCGGCTTACCGGTCACGCTGTTGAAAAAACAGAAGCCCGCGGCAGAGAACGCCGCGGGCTATATTTTTCGTTTCGCCGGTCCCTGCTTATATCTTCGGCAGCCTGCCAAGCGCCTTCTTGATGTCTTCTTCAGGATGCTCGTGGTCAAACAGTTTGCCTTCCCGGTAATCGGCATAGGCCTGCAGGTCGAGGTACCCGTGGCCGGAGAGGTTGAAGAGGATCGTCTTCTGCTTGCCCTCTTCCTTCGCCAGGAGCGCCTCGTCGATCGCGCACC
>JAXIPA010000272.1:0-9869 GCA_045403145.1 Nitrospirota bacterium
GGTTCGTGGTCTGTCCGTCGAGAAAACCGAGAAGACCGATGATCTCCCTCGTCTCCCCGGCATCTCCGCCGTCGAGGAATATTCTGGTCTTGAGATTGGCTGGCTTCATGTAAAACACCTCCCTTTATAGATCCGTGAGACGTGAAAAGTGAGGAGTAAGGGGGGAGCTGAAGTCCGTGCACTTCCCACATTATCACTTATCACTCCTTACTCATGACTGTCTCACCCGCCTCATGCCCTCCGAACTCGTTCCTGAGGGCGGATATGATCTTTCCCGTGTAGCTCGGGTTCTTCTGCGACTGGAGACGGAAAGCGAGCGCGCCCTCGATGACCGGCGCGGGGACGCCAAGTTCCTTCGCTACCTCGACGGTCCACATCCCCTCTCCGCTCTGCATGGCGGACCCAGAAATTCCCGTTAGCTCCATGCCGTGCAGCTCATAGGCGTTTTTCAGCCACCCTACGAGCCGCGACTCGATCACGCTTTTGTGATTATAGAGGTCGGCGATCTTCGCAAGGTTGAGATCGAACCCGGACGCCTTCATGACCGCGAACCCCTCGGCCAGGGCCTGCATCATCCCGTATTCGATCCCGTTGTGGACCATCTTCACGAAATGGCCCGCCCCGGACCCGCCCATGTAACCGTAGCCGTTTATTGTCGAGAGCTCACGGAAAAGATGTTCGTGACGGTCGAAAATTTCTTTCCTCCCGCCGACCATGATGCAGGCGCCGTTTCGCGCTCCTGAAGGGCCGCCGCTGACGCCCGCGTCCAGGTAGTCAATACCCCTCGCTTCCAGTTCCCTCCCCCTTCGTATCGATTCCTTATAGGGCGAGTTGCCCCCGTCGATCACCGTATCGCCCCTTTCGAGAAGCGGCACGAGGTCGTTTAAAACCGTGTCCACGGCCTGATGCGGGACCATGATCCAGACTATCCGGGGGGGAGCAAGGGCAGCGGCAAGGGCGCGGAGTGATTCCGCCGGCTGCGCCCCGCGCTCAGCAATTCTTCGCACGGGCTCCGGACTCTTATTGAAGGCGACGACCTGATACCCCTTTTCAAGAAGCCGTTCGACCATGTTGAAGCCCATCTTGCCCAGACCGATGTAGCCGAGTTTCATAAAAACCTCACGAAAGTTTGAAGGTGCCGTAAAAAGTCGATCTATGCTCCTTATTCGTCATTCCGGCTTGCCCGGAATCCTTCATTCTAAGTGTCTTGTGCTGCGATACGATTCCCCCCGGCTTTAAGCATGCCGGGGCAGGCTTAGAAACAAGCGGGAATGACGACTTTTTACGAAAGCATACAGTCTCATCATACCTATCTTTTCATGTGCTCTTTTTCAATCGCCTCTATTTTCCCCAGTCTTCTCACATGCCGCTCGGCGCCGGAAAACGAGGCCGCGAGGAACACCCGCACAAGCTCCTTTGCCAGTTCCGGACCCACGACCCGGGCGCCGAGACAAAGGACATTCATATCGTCGTCTTCGACCCCCTGATGAGCGGAGAAGGTATCGTGGCAGACCGCGGCCCGTATTCCCGGAAACTTGTTTGCAGCCACCGTAGCGCCTACCCCGCTGCCGCAGATCAGGAGTCCCCGCTCCGCAGTCCGGTCCCGGACAAACCGCGATACTGCGCGCGCATAATCCGGATAATCAGCGGGCTCGGCGCTGTAGGTCCCGACATCCCGCACGGAGTGGCCAAGTTCCTTTAGAAATTCGACGAGTTCCCCCTTCATAATAAATCCGCCGTGATCTGCGCCGATGACGATATTCATGATCGTTGCTCCCCTCTTCCCCGCAAGGCGGCCGGACGCTTATTCGCACGGTACGGAGCGGCAGGCCGACAGACTGCGAAGTGTCAGCAGTACAACGGATCTGCGCAGGTAAGCACCTGCTCGCTCTTGCTGCCGCTCCGGAAGATCGTGATGCCCTTCACCCCTTCCCGGTATGCCAGCATAAAGGCCTTCCGGACGTCCTCTTTCGCGGCCCCTGCGCGAAAGTTGATGGTCTTGGACACGGCATTGTCCGTGTGGCGCTGAAACACGGCCTGCATGCGCACATGCCATTCCGGCGCGACGTCGAAGGCGGTCACGAACAGGCGCTTCACGTCCCCGGGCACCCCCTCCATTCGCTGGATGGACCCGCCTGCCATCAAATGCATCTTGAGCTCATCGCTGAAGAAGCCGCGCTTCTTCGCCGTCTCGATGAAATACTCGTAGACCTCGGGAAGCTCAGTGTCGCCAAGCACGTGGCGGGTGAAGGAAAGGGCGAAGAGCGGCTCGATCCCGCTCGAACAGCCCGCGATGATGGACAACGTTCCCGTCGGCGCGACGGTCGTGACCGTGGCGTTTCTGGGCCTGGGGCCCCCCTCCCGGTCGTACCTGCTCCCCGGATAGTTCGGAAAGGGCCCGCGCGCCCGGGCAAGCTCCTCCGAGCGCCGCCATCCCGCTTCTCTCACGAACCGCATGATTTTTTCTCCGGTCACGAGCGCCTCTTCGGAATCATAGGGAACTCCCAGCCGGATCAGCAGGTCCGCGAACCCCATGACGCCAAGGCCGATCTTCCGGTTGCCCTTTGCCATACGGTCGATCTGGTCGAGCGGGTAACGGCTCATGTCGATCACGTTGTCCAGAAAGTGGACCGCAATACGGACGGTCCGTTCCAGTTTGTCCCAGTCGATCTCAACCGTCCCGTCGGACGATCTGAGCATGAGCGCGAGGTTGATCGAACCCAGGTTGCACGGCTCGTACGGGAGGAGCGGCTGCTCGCCGCAGGGGTTGGTGCTCTCCATCTGCCCAAGCTGCGGCGTGGGATTGTCGCGGTTGATCCGGTCGAGGAACACCACCCCGGGATCGCCGGTTTTCCAGGCCATCTCGACGATGCGGTCGAAGACCTCGCGGGCCTTGAGCGTTCTTACCACCTGCCGGTTGTGGGGGTTCACCAGGGGAAGATCGCCGCCGGCCTCGACCGACTGCATGAAATCCTCGGTCACCGCGACGGAAATATTGAAATTCGCGAGCTCCCGGTTGTCGGTCTTCGCGGAGATGAACTCCAGAATGTCCGGATGATCGACGCGAAGTATCCCCATGTTCGCGCCCCGCCGCGTGCCGCCCTGCTTGATCACTTCCGTCGCCATGTTGTAGACCCGCATGAACGACACCGGCCCGCTGGCAGCGCCGCTTGTGGTGCGCACCGCGTCGTCTTTGGGCCGGAGCCGGCTGAAGGAGAACCCGGTGCCTCCGCCGCTCTGATGAATAAGCGCCGTGTTCTTGACGCCGTCAAAGATCGATTCGAGCGAGTCTTCGACGGGCAGGACAAAACAAGCCGCCAGTTGCTGAAGCGGACGGCCTGCGTTCATCAGTGTCGGGGAATTCGGCAGGAACTCAAGGTTCGAAAGAACGCGGTGAAATTCCTCTTCCGTCGCGTGAACGTCGCGCTGGCCGTTGTACTGATAATCCGCCTGGGCGACGTTGTTCGCCACCCTGCGGAACATGTCCTCAGGCGACTCGACGACGTTTCCCTCATCGTCCTTCTTGAGATAACGTCGTGCCAGTACGGTCAGGGCGTTTGCTGACAGATGTGTTTCGGAAAACTTGACCCCCATGCTGCTGATCTCCTTTTTCATAATATATTTTACCACGCAAAAACGGAATAAGTCATCGCGGCCCGGATTGGTTTGCGGGCACGCCTTTAGTAGTAATAAATAGAAGACAGGGATTTTCCGGATTTATTCTGCAGCTATCCAACGGGTGGTTTGCAGTACGGCCTTGCCGTACTCTTTGCGATGCCGGGTGCAAAAAAAGCCCTCTCTCCGGCAGGGGAGAGAAGGCTTGGATTTGTGCGCCATTGTTCTTTTCCGATCTTTCCCGTAACTCAAACCTGGTACGGCTGAGCGCCGCAGGAAGCAATGCGGCTTACGCTCACCAGCCTTTGCGCAGGACCGCTTCCGCCTTCCTCAGCAGCTCCGACGGCAGAAAGGGTTTCAGCAGGATTTCGGCTCCGCCATCGAGCATGCCCTTCTCTCTGACGATGTCCGGAGCATAGCCGCTTACGAACAATGCCCTGACAGAAGGCCGCATGGCCCTGATCTCGTCATAGGCCTGTTTGCCGCTCTTTTTCGGCATGATCACGTCGAGGATGACTAGCCCGATCTCATCTTTCCTTGCAGCGAACTTCCTCACGGCCTCCTCGCCGTCCACGGCTTCGACAACCTCGTATCCGGACTCCCTGAGCACCGAGGAGGACAGCTCTCGCAGGGTCTCATCGTCTTCCGCGAGAAGAATAGTCCCGCTCCCTCGCGGCGTGGGCTCGGCCTGATTTTCGACCACCCTGCCCTCCTCCCCGGCCTGCGCCGACAGCGGCAGATAGATATAAAACGTCGCCCCCTTGCCTGGTTCGCTCCGGACATCTATGAAGCCGTCGTGCTGTTTTACCATGCCGTAAACCATGGAGAGCCCCAGGCCGGTGCCCTTGCCCGTCTCCTTCGTCGTGAAGAAGGGCTCGAATATTTTTTTCTTCGTTTCTTCATCCATCCCCGTACCCGTATCGGATACCGTGATCAGGGCATAGGCCCCCGGCTCCCCATACCCGTGGGTCTCAATGAACGATCTGTCGATACCGCGACGTCCTGAAGAAATCGCCAGACACCCCCCCTTCGGCATGGCGTCGCGGGCGTTCGTGGCGAGGTTCATGAGCACCTGCTCGACCTGGCCCGCATCCGCGAGGGCCACGACCGGTCCTTTTGCGAGGTTTGTCCTTATCTCTATGTCTTCGCCGATGACCCGGAGGAGCAGCTTTTCCTCATTCCTGATGACGGCATTGAGGTCCACCGGTTTTATGCTGATCGCCTGCTTCCTGCTGAAGGCGAGCAGGCTGTGCGTCAGGGCGGCCGCCTTCTGGGCCGCCTCCAGGACCGACTCCACCTTCCCGAGCTGGGGGCTGTCTTTTTCCATGCTCATCTTGAGCAGATGCGCGTAACCGATTATCGCGGTCAGAATATTATTGAAATCGTGGGCAACGCCTCCTGCGAGCTGACCCACGGCCTCCATCTTCTGGGCCTGACGGAGCTGGTCCTCAAGCTTCCGCTGTTCGGTGATATCGATGCCGATGCTTGCCGCCCCGACGATAGCGCCGCCGGAGTCCCGCAGGAGCGTGTTGTCCCATACGATGAGCCGCTGCTCGCCTTTCCGGGTAAGGATGGGATTCTCATTATGAAGCGGAACATCCGGCCCCGCGAGCAGGCCCGCGAAGTATTTACGCACGCCGGCCCTCAGGTCTGCGGGAATGAACAGGTCGAACCAGTTCCCTCCGATCACCTCGTCCCGGGACCAGCCGGTGAGATTCAGAAGATGGTCGTTGCAGAAAGTGACCTTTCCTTCCCGGTCCAGCATCACCGCGGAGAGATGGATTTTTTCCAGGAACTCCCTGAACCGCCTCTCATGCTGCTGGAGGGCTTCTTCGGTCCGCTTTCGTTCCGAAATGTCGCGCGCGATGCCTTCGATCGCCACGAGCCGTCCGGTGTTGTCGTAGAGGGGTACGTTCCTCTGTTCCGTCCAGAGGATAGAGCCGTTCTTGTGCACCCACCGGATGACAAGAGACTGAAGACTGTCAGGCGCCTGCATTGACTGCTTCAGGAGCTCCAGGTCCCCGGGGTGGACGAGCTTCAGGCCCAGGTCGGGGTCCTCATAATGCTCCTCGGGAGTATACCCGGTCAAGGCCGTGACGGACGGGCTCACATATTCGAAGCCGCGTTCGGGGGCCAGCCGGTACCGGAAAATAATGTCCCGGGCATTTTCGGCAAAGAGCCTGAACCTTTTCTCCTTTACCACCAGTTCCATTTTCATCTTCTGAAAATAAACAAGCAGCATGCCTATCGCCACCGTCAGTTCGATGACCGATGAGAGAAGATATCCCCAGGGCGCAAACCATAGGGCTTGCCGAAGGAACGGATAGTCCGCCTTGTGGACCCCCCATACAATGAACGCCCATCCTACGATGCGGCCCCCCGTGCCCCCTTGGGTCCGCAGAAAAACCGAGCCTGTCCAGAGGTAAACGATCCCCAGGAAAAAGAAATTCGGCAAGACGGAAACGAGGAACGGGACGTTGAGAGCGATTGCGGCCGCGGTCCAGACGCCGATGGCAGCGGCCCCCGCGATCCATACCCGGTGCAGGGGTCTGCCTATGAAGAGATGTGTTCCCCAGAGGAGCAGAATCCCGCTGACCAGGGCCGACAGATGGTATGCGGCGCTGAGGAGGGCCGTGTTCCGGCTGAGAAGCATGATGAGCATGAAGCAGAAACGCAGCAGATAGACCGCCCAACCAGTTGCCCAGACGAGAAGAAACTTCTGCCGGTCCTGAGAATAGAGGTAGAAATATACGGAGGTCAGCACGAACGAGCCGGCCAATACGGCGATAACCGACGGAAGCAGCCAGGGCATTCTCACACTCCTGAGTTGATCATCGATTTGCTATTTCACGGTTTCCGGGAACATCCTGGTCTCAAAACTTTTACAAGCTTAGCTCATATCGGGACAATCTGCAACTCGAAGGGGTATTAATAGGAAGCGATCAGGAGAGAAAGAAACACGAGACTTTTTGCCACTTCGATCCAGCCGGTGGTCTGAAGACGGACTTTGTACAGGGTGGTGGCGGCAACAAGATTGTCAACAAGCGGCAGAAGGACAATCAGGGGGAGGTGCATGCGGCGGTAGACATACACGGAAAACAGTACATACAGGGCCGCCAATATCCGGTCCCGCGTTTTCTTCAGCAGCAGCGCCTTGACCTTGAACACGCCCGCCGTGAAATAGAGCGCCACGCCGACGAAGAGCCTGACATCCAGACCGCCGGTCAGCAGGAATTTCGCAAGCACGACAGCCAGGCTGATGAGGGCAAAACCCAGAAGCTCGGTCAGGATAAAATGCTCGCCGGCGATCTTGTTTGACAGAAGGTAAGCAGCCGGGAAAATCAAGAGCGGCAGAAGCATGGGAATATCGCTCTTGAAAACCGCAAGAAGTATCATCGCGGCAACGGCGATCTGGCCGAGGAAGATGACGAGTGATCGTTTGTCACTGGTCCCGCGGTTCCATTTTGTGAAAGCCTGCTTGCAATTGATCAAAAGCCCGAGGGCAAGGAAAAGCGGGAATAATTTCCAGTCGAACGCCCGGCTCACGCCGATGCCGGCGAGATAGGCGATGATCAGAACGCTCCAGGAGCCGTATTCTTTCAGGAAGTAGCCCTTTGCCTCGGTTCTCATGCAGGAATTATATCATCGATGAAGAGATTGCGGTATGAGGGAAATCATAATGCAGAAGATGAATCAACTTCTGTACAAAATAACAAAATTCAGCCACGAAGGCTCTAAGACTCAAAGAATACATAAAGAGTAAAGGCATCATTAAATCTTCAAATTTCTTCTTAATCGAATTTCTTCGTGCCTTCGTGCCTTCGTGACATGTTTGGTTTTAATCATCCGATGCCTTCCACCAGTTTCTCCTCCAGCCTGCCCATCCTGAAATAAAGCAGCCTCTTGATGAACTCCGGCGAATGGACCGGATCTTCTTTCATGCCGAAGAGATGGGTTTCGCAGGAGCAATCCGAAGAGCCGAAATCATCAACCTGCCAATCGGCCATTTTGCTCATTGACGCTGCAATCTCGCACTCCAGGTCGGCGCTCGTCCGTATGGGCAGGGCCGCATGAAACCCGGCATGTTCTCTCAGATAATCGATATGCCAGAAGAGGTTCTTTCTCTCGCTCCGGTGCCGGTTGATCCGCCGGGTGAGGTCCTTTTTTGCCGAACCGACGTAAAGGTAAAATCCTTTCCGGAACTTGATGTCGCCGAGTCCACCGACAGATATCCGTCTGTCCTGTTCAAGCCGAAGGACGACGAGGTAACTTCCGCTGTCATGGGACTCCCGCCTGACCATGTCCCAGGGGATGGTGAGTTCCCGCACATCGTTTCCGATCGTGAGATCGTTGCTCCACTCCACGGACACGGCCTTCACCATGACCCTGTCCCTGACCGACAGGAGCGTTTGCGAGAACTCAAGGTCCGTGTGATGCTCGGGCATGAAGTATCGAACGCCGGGCGTATGGACAATGAACAGGACGGCGGCGTCCATGCCCTTTCGGGAAAGCGACGCCAGCTCCAGGAGATGTTTTGTGCCCCGGGCAGTGACCGCGTCGGGGAACATGGCCAGAGTCTCGTTGAAAAGAGTGCAGGACTTGACTTCAAGGAGGATATCCCTGTTGCCTTTTCTCAGCAGGAAATCGAACCTGCTGTGCCCGATAGTATGTTCCGCTTTTGTTATCCCTGCGCCTTCAAGACCCGGTATCCGGTTCTGCTCTATGAGATGGCGGGCAACAATATTATTGTAATGGGTATGGAGCATGATGGGTATGCCGTTCCGCTCCACGGCAACTGCCATGTACTTCAGGCTCCTTTCGGAGGAAGGAGGAAATTCGGTGAGAAAGAGACGGGCCCCGGGAAAGAAAAGTTCCCAGAGCCTGCCGGGGTTCGGAAGGTAGGCGCGGACTTTCCGGTCATCGATCATGCACTCGACGACGAAGCGGTTGGGGCGGGATATGAAGGAGGCGGAGATGACGTTCTCGAAAGGCTTCATGCGGTCATAGTAACCGATCGGGGCGGAGTTGTCATCAGGAGGCGGGAAGGTTATAAATGGAATATGGCGCGGCAGATTGAAGAGTACACCTGGAGAGTGTAATTTCAAAAGCATGAAATTATCATCGAATACGGATGATATCTTGCACACGAAACACGCGTAAGAGGTCGCGATAGCGTGACCCTCTTGACGCGCTGGTTGGAAATCACTTAAGCGAGTAACTTATGGGCTAAATCTCTTCAACTGGATATTGGGAATATGTTTATAATGCCTTTCATTCGCGGTGAGCAGCAACTCAGAATTGTTGACACAGGTTGCTGCGATGAGCGCATCAGCCAATTCCATTGAATAACTCAGAAAATATTCTTCAACGTAGATCATTGCACGAGTTGAAATATCCTTGTTTATTTGGATAATATCGACATCCCAATGTGAAAGTTGCCTGATAAATCTGTTTAGTTCCGCTTTATTCCTCATACCTTGCACCATTTCAATATAAGTAACGACTGAAATGCTGAATGGGATGTTATCATGGATTATCTTTTGCGCTTTTGTATTTCCCCTCAATTCCCATATCAACACATCGGTGTCAAAAATCATAATGACCGCCTTTTCCTTTTGGATCGGATATACATCTCCACGGATGCCATATCGCTCCTATCCGCCCAAAGACCAAAGATGGAATCTTCCTGTTTATTGGTTGCTTTATCCGTAACCCTGCCCTTATAAGGGATCAGCTTTGCCATCTTCTTGCCGCGAATAGTTATTACGATATCTGTTCCTCGGGATGCCTGTTCAATGATTTGGCTGGGTTTACCCCGAAGTTCCTTAGCGGTTATTACCATAGTAGCCTCTCCTTTCTCATGTGTACACTTACACTATACACCACCTTAGAATAATGTCAATTAGATTGATTGAGCTATTAGTGCGTGTTCTAAGGACTCTCAAGATCAAGGCGCGAAACGTCATGGGAGCGGGGCTGGGTCAAAAGGCAATTTACTTATATAAACCGCTTCACTGGGGACGTTGGGATGGGACGTTGGGGATGGGACGTTGTGTCCTATGTGTCATTCTCGCCCGGCCATTTCCATATTCCGTCATAAGGACATTTCGGACACAACGTTATATATGGATAGAGGATGAGGTTATATTTTCCCATTAAAGTATAGGGAAAATTATCTTCAAGACTATCCAAAATAGAAACCTCCTGCTAAGAATTAGTTTATGACGGAACTAAATTCAAGAGACAGGAGGCTT